>JBMLRS010000397.1:0-5280 GCA_049240905.1 Elsteraceae bacterium | reverse complement strand
TGACAAGAAAAAGATTCATCGGAGGGGACATGCTGCTCACGATCGACCAGGGAACCACCAGCACGCGGACGCTCGCCGTCGGGCATGACGGTCGAATTCGCGCCACCGCGCAGCGCGCCCTGCCGCAATCCTTTCCGTCGCCGGGGTGGGTGGAGCATGACCCGGAGGAGATCTGGAGCGCGGTCATCGCAACGATCCGGCAAGCCCTGAATGAGAGCGACGCCAAGCCGGACGCCGTCGCGGCGATCGGCGTGACCAACCAGCGCGAAACCACCGTGATCTGGGATCGGAAGACCGGCGCCGCGATCCATCCGGCGATCGTTTGGCAGGATCGCCGCACGGCGGATATTTGCGCGCAGCTGCGAGCCGACGGTCATTCCGAGCGCGTCCGCCGCGCCACTGGCTTGGAGATCGATCCCTATTTCTCGGCCACCAAGATCGCCTGGATCCTGGATCGCGTTCCCGGCGCCCGCGCGCGCGCCGAGAAAGGCGAGTTGGCGTTCGGGACGATCGACAGCTTCTTGATCTGGAGGCTGACCGGCGGCCTGCACCGAACCGACGCGACCAACGCCTCGCGCACCAACCTGTTCGATCTTTCGACCCGGGCTTGGAGCCCTGACCTGGCCGCGCTGTTCCGCGCGCCGCTCCCTCTTCTGCCGGAGATCGTCGACTGCGCCGGCGTGATCGGCCACACCAATCCGGAGATCTTCGGCGCCGCAGTTCCGATCGCGGCGTCGATCGGCGATCAGCAATCAGCCGCCGTGGGTCAGGCCTGCCTTTCGGCCGGCGCGGCGAAATGCACTTACGGCACCGGCGCCTTCATGCTGTCGAACACCGGCCGCGAGATTCCGGTGTCGACCCATCGCCTTCTCGCCACCCTCGCGCTCCAAGCCGGCGATCACGTCTCCTATGCGTTGGAGGGATCGATCTTCGTCGCCGCCGTGCAGTGGTTGCGCGACGGGCTGGGGTTGTTTCGCCAGAATGCGGAGATCGACGGCTTGGCGCGCCAGGCCAATCCGGACGGCGCGGCGCAGATGGTGCCAGCCTTCGTCGGACTCGGCGCTCCCTGGTGGGACGCCGAGGCGCGCGGCGCGCTGTTCGGCCTGACCCGCGACACGGGCGTCCCCGATCTGGTGCGCGCGAGTCTGGACGCCGCCTGCCATCAAACCGCCGACCTCATGCAGGCGATGGCGGCGGACGGCGCGCCGATCTCGGTGCTGCGGGTTGACGGTGGGATGACCGCCAGCGACTGGTTCGTGCAACGACTGGCGGACTTGATCGGCGTCCCGGTCGAGAGGCCGACCGAGACCGAGACCACCGCCCTGGGGGCGGCGTGGCTGGCGGGATCGGCCGTCGGCCGCTTGCCGCCGCTGGGCGAGCTTCATCAACTCTGGAAGTTGGATCGCCGCTTCGAGCCGAGCATGTCCGAGGATCGTCGCGCGACCCATCGCGCCGCCTGGTTGAAGGCGATCGAAAGGGTGAAGAGCGGCGGTTAGCGCGTTTCAACCTGGGCTGAATCGCGAAAACGCGCTGTTTTTCATGATGGCGTGAGCGAGATCCGCCTCAAGGCGACGGATCTCGCTCTGGGCTACTGGCGCGTCACGACGCCGCCGCCCTCAAGCGGCGTGCCGGTCTTGTCGACCAATGACTTGAAGACGATGCAGGCGCTCGTCCGGTCGCGGAAGAACCAGTAGTCGTAGGCTTCGTCCCGCCTGCCCTGCGGGTCGAACAGGTTGAGCCCGGTCCCTTTGGTGCCGCCGACGAGCGATGCGCCGGAGGGGCCGACGAACTGTCCAGAAAACTTGTAGGGGACGCGCTGATTGAACTGACCGAGCGAGCAGAGCTTGCTCAGATCGCGGTCAATGTCGCCCACCTTCCAATAAGGCAGGGGCGAGCGCGTGACCTTGATCACGCCTTTCGGGCCCAATTGGTCCTGCGCCATCGCTTCCGCGCTGGAAAACCCCAGCGCGCACAGAACCCCGAAAGCCAGAATGATGCGACGCGACTTACCCATGACTGCAGTTTAGCCGAAGCGGCGCGACCTGCCGACCTGATTTTCGGTCGCGCCCCCTTTTCAGTTCGACGGGATCGTCGCCTGAAACTGCTGCAAAGCCTGGACGAACGCCGCCGGACGATAGGTCTCGTCCTTCTGCACCGCCTCATAGCACCGCGCCAAAGCGCCGTTCAGCGCATTGAACTGCGCGTCGGTGATGGCCCCGACGTTGCGCAGAGCGGAGATCACGGAGGACAGCGCCATCGTCGCCTGCTCCGCGCCGGCGTAGTCGATGAAGTCGCTCTCCAGCCCCCGCTTGATCACGGCGGACATCAGGGCCCGAATGTCATCGCGCGTGAAGTTGCGGCGAGCGAATCGTTGAACCAGCTGGTTCGCGATCTCGCGGATCTGGCGCGCCTCTCCCAGCGCCGCCTCACGGCTGCGCTGAGTGGCGGCGTGGAAGGCCAGCATGCGCTCGCGCAGTTGCTTGCCCAGCTCCGGATCCGTCCGCTCGGCGATCAACTGCAGCATCAAGGCGTTCGAATCGTTGAACCGCACCAGTCCCGGGCCCAGACCGGTCGAGGGCCGCGCCTCCCAGCGCAGGTTGCTCATGGGATGATGGCAGGCATGGCAATCGAAGAACACCAACTCCGGGAACATGCCGTCGCTGTTGCGCTTGGGATCGAGGAAGGCGTCCAGCACCTGGGTCAGCGCGAGCGCTTGGCCAATCGCCCAGATCTGGACGCCATTCACCGCGCCCTTTCGCTCAATATAGTCCTTGTCGACCACATAGTGCGCGGGCTGGATCGCCGTGAAGGTGTCGAGCTCGAAGCTCATGCGCGGATGGCCCGCGCCCATGATGCGGTGCGTGACGAACTTGCGGTCGTCGCCGAAATGGCAGCTCAGGCAGAGCTTGGCGCGGGACACCGGATCTTCGGTGGCGTAGAGGCCGGCGGCGAGATTGACCTGATGGCCGGCGCCGGAGATGTGCAGCCCCAGCCAGCCAGAGCTGCCGCCGTGGCACGCCTCGCAGCCGACGCCGTCAGACAATTGGAACTGGCGGCCGCGACGCTCGACCGGGACGTTGTCGGAATGGCAGTCAAGGCAAACGCCTGCGGTGTGCGCGTTCGGTAGGCCCAAATTCTTGGCGATTCGCACGGAGCGCTCTTCAAGCAGCACCTTGTAGGCTTTGGCGTGTGGGTCGCTGCGCGTCCAGGTGACGTACTCGTTCTGCAGGACATTCGAGCCTTTGAAGGGCTGAACCGACCCATGGCAGGTGCTGCCGGCGCAGGACGCGACGCCCAGATGCACGCCGGGGCTGTTCTGAGGCAGCACCGTCGAGGCAGGGGGCAATGATTGAGCGCCGGCCTGAGAGTTGGCGACAGCCAACATCGCGGCCAAGCCGAAAAGGACCAGACCAATCCCTCGCATCGCCAACACCATCACGCGCCCTTCCAAGATTCGAGAACTAGTCAGTCTAGATTAGTCACGAAAATTGACGGTTTTGCCAATGGCGGATTTTCTCAGGGTAGAGCTTTGATCCTCTCGGTCAGCCGGGCATGCTCCGCCGTACCCGCCGGCGTCAGGGCCAAAAGCCTGCTCCAGGACTGCTTCGCCTCCGCCGGCCTGCCTTGCGCCACGGCGACCAACCCATAGTTCCAGAGCGCCGGAGCGTCGTCTGGGGCGAGCGACAAAATCTCCTTAAGGATGGGCTCAAGCGCCGCAGGCGGCGGATTTGCGCCGGACGCCTCAATGATTCCGCCGGCGTAGCCGCGCAATCCAGTGAGGCGATCGGGCGCATAGTCCAAGGCGCGTCGGGCGGCGAGTTCAGCCTCGCTGGACCGGCCGAGCACGCGGTAAGCCCGCGCCAATCTTTGCCATCCTTCCGGGTCGGCGGGTTGCGCGTCCAACCGGCTCGCCAGGGAAGCGACCATGGATTCGATCATCTGCGTGCGCTCGGCCGGGGCCATCTGCCCGGCTGCGGCGACATCGGCGGCGGTCGGGCCGCGCGGCTGCGACGGACTGGCGCCGGACGTTGGCGCGCCAGCCGCAGGCGCCGGTTGCGGCGTCGTGGAGGGCGGCGTTTGGGCTTGAGGCGGTTGCGCGGCCGATGCGACCGGGCGGCGCGGCAGCGCCAAGACCTCGGCCCGTTTGGTTTGCAGTTGAGCTGGCGACTGACCTAAATCTTCGGCCGCGCGCTGGATTTGATCCTTCAGCCCAGGCAACCACTGCGCCTCCGGCGGCGCGTCGCGCTCCAGCTCAAGCCAGATGCGCTGGGCGCCGGCGATGTCTCCGATCTGCGCCTGCGCGAGCCCGAGATAGAAGCGGATCCTGGGATCGTTGGGATCTCTGGCCTGCGCCTTCATCAGCAACGACAACGCCTCGGGCGTCACCGTGCCCTGCGCCGCGACGATCAACTCCTCCGCCTGCACGGCGACGATGGCGGGGTCGTTATTGCGCAGCGCCGCCAATTTACCATGCGCCTCCGCCGCTTCGACATGCCGGCCCATCATGCTGTAGGAGCGCGCGAGCATCGCCCACCCTTCGGCGTCGTTCGGCTCTCGCTTCAGGCGCTCTGCCAATCGATCGACCATCTGGGCCACTTCATGCGGTATCGCGGGGTCCGCGACCGCCGCCGAGGGGGCGGCGCCGCTCGGGGCTCCCGTCGGCGTCAGCGGCGCGCCGATCCCGAGATAGATCAGGATCGACAGGACCGGAACGCCTGCGGAGACCACCGCCACGGCGGTCAAACGCGCGCCCGGCGAAGCGGAGGCCGAGGGCGCCGGATCCACGCGTTCGGCCGCCAGAATGCGCCGGTGGATTTCGGTGCGCGCGGCCTCCGCCTGCGCCTCGTTAAGCAGTTGCCGTTGCAGATCGCGGTCGATTTCAAGCAACTGATCGCGATGCACAGCGAGGGTGTGCGCCCGGCGACCGATGTCGATCGAGCGCGGTCTGAGCAGAGGCCAGAGCAGCGCGGCGAGCACAAGCAGCGTGATCGCGGCGAGAATCAGAGCGAGCGAAATCATTAGGCTTTTGTCTCTCGATCAGTCGGCTCACCCAGAATGGCGGCGACCCTTGCGCGCTCCTCCGGGGTGAGGCCATCTGCCGCAGGCGTCCGCAGCCGCCGCGATTTGACGTAAAGGGCGCCCGCGAACACGCCCGCGATGAGCAGCCAGGCCTCGGCCGCGACCGTGCAGGCCCCGCGCCCCCCCAAGGCCGCGAAGCTGGCGAGATCACTCAGGATCGAGCTCGGAGTGGTCGAGGTCAGCGCCAGCGAACTGCGCCTG
>JBMLRS010000396.1:0-7523 GCA_049240905.1 Elsteraceae bacterium | reverse complement strand
ATCGCCGCCGCCCTGGTTGGCGTATTTGTCCTCATCGCTTTCCGCACGATGCAGCCTGAGAGCCTGAAGACGCCGCTGCCGCGCCTGGATCTGGCCGAACTCGCGCGCGCCTACGGGGTGGTGCTGCGCAGCAAGGCGTTCGTCGGTTACGCGATGGCGGGAACCGGCACGCTGTCCGGCATGTTCGCCTTCTTCAGCGGCTCGCCCTTCCTGCTAATGGACGTTTTGGGCCTGACGCCCGTCGAGTATGGCTTTCTGCCGCCGATCGGAGTCGTAGGCTTCCTGATCGGAGGAACGCTCGCCCGTCGCATGGCCGCGAACGCCACGCCGCAGAAACTCGCGCGGATCGGGCTGACGGCGCAATGGGTTGGCGTCGCCTGCATGGCCGGCCTGCCAATGCTGGGCTTCCTGCACCCCGCCCAGGTCTCCGGCTCGATCGCGATCTACACGATGGGGTTGGGACTGCTGTTGCCTGCGGTGATGAGCCTGGCGATCGCCCCGTTCCCCCAGGTCGCCGGCACGGCGTCGGCCACTTTTGGCTTCTTGCAGATGACCGGCGCCGCTTTCGCCACGGTTCTGGTCAGCGGCCTTGCCTTGATCCTGGGTCCGCTCGCCTTCGCCTGGGTGATGGTCGGGGCGACCGCCTTCACCTCGGCCGGGCTTTATCGCGCCAAGCGGGCGGAAGCGGCTTAGCGCGTTTTCAACTTAGTCTGAATCGCGAAAGGCGGAAAACGCGCTGTTGTTCATGATGGCTAGAGCTTGATCCGCTTCAAGGTGAACGGATCAAGCTCTAGCCGCCCGGCGGCGGCTCGCGGGTCGGGGTCAGCCCTTCCGGCTTCCCGACCACCACAATGGAGAGTTGCTTAGGATCCAGCAGCCGCCGCGCGACGCGCTTGGCGTCCTCAAGCGTCACCGCGTTAAAGAAGCCTGCGCGACGATCGATGTAATCGATCGGCCGACCATCGAGCTGCAGCGCCAGCAAATACCCCGCAACGGCGGAGGTTGAATCCAACCGCAGCGGGAAGGAGCCGTTCACATAGGTTTTGGCGTTGGCCAACTCTTCGGCCGTCGGGCCATTCTCCGCCATCTCCGTCCATATCTTGCGCAGCAGATCCAGCCCTTCGACGACCTTGCCGTTCTGAATGGAGAAACCGCCCAGGATAAGTCCCGCCCGCTCATAGATCGACAAGCCGCTGCGCACGCCATAGACCAGCCCGCGCTTCTCGCGCAGCTCTTCGGTCAGGCGCGAGGTGAAGCCGCCGCCGCCCAAAACGTAGTTGACGAGTTCGGCGGCGAAAATGTCTGGATCGTCCTGCTGCATCCCCTGATGGCCAAACAAAACCACGCTCTGCGGGATGTTCCGCTGCGCCACCATCAGTTCGCCCGGCGCGGCCGGGGTCGCGATAGGCAGCGGCGTCGGGTTCTCGCCCTTGGGCAGATCGCCGAACGCCCGATCCAACAGCTTGCCGAGAGCCTCCGGCGTGATGTCCCCGGCGACGCCCACCACCAGATTGGCGCGTGTCAGCCGTTCGGCTTTCCAGGCCTTCAAATCCGCCGGAGAGAGAGCGGTGACGCTCGCCGTCGTGCCCCGGCTGCCACGCGCGTAGGGGTGATCGACGAAGGCGGCTCGATTCCAGGCTCGGCCGGCGATCGCGTTGGGCTCCTCCGCCTCTCGCGCGATGGCCGAAAGGATCTGCCGGCGCACGCGCTCGACATCCTCCGGATCGAAGCGCGGTTCGATCAACGCCAGCCGCAACAGTTCGACCGAGGCGTCACGATTGACGGTGAGCGCGCGGAAGGTCCCGCCGATCGTGTCCAACCCGGCCGCGAAGGAGAGCCCGACGCCCAGAGTCTGAAGTCGTTCGATGAACTCAAGATGCGGATGGGGTCCGGCCGCTTCGTCGATCACGGCGCTCGCCAGCCGAGACAGGCCGGTCTTGTCCGCCGGGTCGCGCGCCGCGCCGGCGCGGAAGGCGAAATCCATCGAGACCAGCGGCACGCTGTGGTCCTGGACCAACCAGGCCTCGATCCCACCGGGGCTTACCACGCGCTTGACGTCAACCGCCCAAGCCGCGCTGACCGACAGCGCGAAGGCGAGCGCGAGAGCGACGACCCGGATCAAAACGCCGACCCCGGACGCAGCACGGACGTCACCGCGACGTCGCGCTTGAGCACGGCGCGGGCGGCGGCCGTCACTTGCTCGGCCGTGACCGCCGCAAGGCGCTCAGGCCATTCCTCCACCTGCGCCAACCCGCCGCCGGTCGCCAGAGCGACCCCCAGCGTGCGCGCCGCTCCAGGCAATGAGTCCAGAGCGTAGAGCGCGGCGTTGCGCGATCGGTTGATCGCGCGGGTCACTTCCTCTTGGGTCGCGCCGTTCTTCAACAGATCGTCGATCACGCGATCGACGCCCGCCTCCAATTCGGCGACGCCGTCGCCCGCGGCGTTGGCGCGGGGAGAAGCGAAAATCGAGAAGGTGGACATGTCGATCGGGGTCGGGTCATAGCCGGCGCTGATGGAGATCGCGAGTTGCTGCTCCTGCACCAGCGCGCGGTTCAGCCGCCCGGTCGGCCCACCCAGCACTTCGGACAGCACCTGCAACGCCATGGCATGTTCGCTCTGCCCGCGTTGATAGGACGGCGCGATGTGACGGCGGCTCCAGGACACTTGGCGCACGCGCTCGCTCGACGCCTCGATGCGGGCGGCGCTGCCGCGCGGCGGGTCCTGCAGCCGGACGCGCGGCGGCACGGGGCGCGACGGGATCGGGCCATAGAAGGTCTCGGCCAGCTTCAAGGCGGCTTGCGCCTCGATGCCTCCGGCGATCACCACGATCGCGTTGTTGGGCGCGTACCACTGACGGTAAAAGTCCAGCGCGTCCTGATAGGTCAGGCCGCGAATCTCATGCTCCCAACCGATGATCGGCAGGCGGTAGGGGTGATTCAGATACAGCGCGGCGTTGACCTGCTCGCTCAGCGCCGATCCCGGCTGGCTGTCCACCACCTGCCGGCGCTCCTGCAGCACTACGTCCCGTTCCGGCAGGGCGACCGCTTCGGTCAACCGAAGGTTCGCCATCCGGTCGGCCTCCATCGCCATCACGACCGGCAGTCGATCAACCGCGATATCCTGGAAATAGGCCGTGTAATCCCAGCTGGTGAAGGCGTTGTCGCGTCCGCCATTGCGCGCGACGGTGCGGCTGAACTCACCCGGCGCAAGCTTGTCCGTGCCCTTGAACATCAGATGCTCGAGATAATGCGCGATGCCGGATTTGCCGCGCGGCTCATCCGCCGCGCCGACCTTGTACCAGACCATGTGGGTGACGACCGGGGCCCGCATGTTGGTCACCACCACCACCTGCAACCCGTTGGACAAGGTGAAGACGGCGGGGTCGAACAGCTTGGCCGCGCTCGGACCTGACCAGAGCAGCGCGACGACGAGGAGCGAAAGCGAGACGAGGCGTTTCATCAACATGACTTAAGCGCTCCGCCGCCATTCGCCAGGGGCGCCCTGACGCTAAAGGAAGGGTGGGACGTTTTGACCGCTTAGAAGGTGGGCAACAGGCCTTCCAACGGGCCGCGGCGCTTGCGCTGGATCACCGGGGTCTCGCCTTCGGTCACGGGGCGTCCGAGCGCGGCGTTGTCACGCAAGCGCTGGGCCTCCTGACCGGCGTTGACGACAGTGCCCGGCGCCTGCGGCCGCTGCCAGAAAATCAGCCGATCCACGAAGCTGCGATCCGCATCCGCCAGTTGGGTGCTCTCGCGATTGACCGTGTCGCGGATTCTCGGGTCGACGCCGACGGCGCCAGCCTGGGCCAACAGGGCGGCTTCGCCGGCGGAACGATCGGACAGGCCGGCGCGCGCGGCCGGCCCCAACAGCGCCTCGCGGGCGCGATCAGCGGCGTTGGCCTCGTTCGGGCGGCTCGCGCCGGGCTGCGGCGGACGCAAGCCGAACTCCGGCGGAATCTCGAGCGGGGCCCGCGCCACGACGGCGAAGGCGTCCGGCCCCGACCGCTCCAATCCCAGGCTGCGCCGCAACTCGCCGGACCCACACCCCGTCAGGGCTCCCAGCAGGACGGCGCTGGCGATCAACAAACGAAACCGGGGGTGACTCACGATCTGGCCCTTCATGGCGTAGCAATCACGCACTTTTATGAGAATCATCGGCGCCGGACAAGCCGTCCAGCAGGAGGAGGCCAACGCCGATGCAAATCGCCGCATCGGCGACATTGAACGCCGGCCAATGCCACCCGGCGACGTGAAAATCCAGAAAATCAAACACGGCGCCGATCGTCAGCCGATCGATGACGTTGCCGAGCGCCCCGCCGATCACCAAGCCCAGCGCGACGCGCGGCAACGTTCTGTTGAGCCGCAGCAGCCAGATCGTCAAGCCCAATGACACGGCGAGCGCCACGGCGGAGAGCACGATGGCGCCAAACTTGGCGTCGGTGGCGAACAAACCGAAGCTGACGCCGCGGTTCCACACCGGCGTCAACGAGAAGAATCCGGTGATGTCGATGCGGCGGGGCGGATCCAGGATCAATTCGGCGATCCAGCTCTTCACCGCCTGATCCGCCAGGATCACCAGCAACGCCAAACCGAAATAGGGGACGGCCGCGCGCCATCCCGCGCGCGTCGGCAGGGTCATCGCGCTCATGCCGCCCCCAGGACGTCGCGCGCCACGGCGGCGTCGCGCTGGATCTGGTCGCGCAGGGCTTCGAGCCCGTCGAAGCGCCGCTCCGGCCGGATGAAATGGGTCAACGCGCTCTCCAATCTTTGACCATAGAGATCCTGGTCGCAGTCGAACAAATGCACTTCCAGACGGGCCTGGGTTCCGCCGACCGTCGGGCGTTCCCCCAGATTGGCGACGCCGCCGAAGCCGCGCCCGCCGATCCGGCAGCGAACCGCGTAAACACCAAAACGTGGGCGGAAATATGGCCCAAGCGCGACGTTCGCAGTGGGAAAGCCCAAAAGCCGACCGCGCTGATCGCCGCGGCGGACGAAGCCTGAGATCGAGAAGGGTCGGCCCAGCAGCGTGGTCGCCCGCTCCATCTCGCCTTCCGCCAGAGCCTCGCGAATTCGGGTGGAGGCGAAGGGCGCCCCGAGCGCGTCCAACGCCGGCGGCACGATATGCACGCCGAAACCGTCCGACGCGCCGGACGCCGCCAGGGTCGCGCGGTCGCCACTGCGCCCTTGCCCGTAGCAGAAGTCGCTGCCGACGGCGACATGACTCACGCCCAACCCGTGACGCAGCAGCCGCTGGACGAAGGCTTCGGCGCTCTGGCTGGCGAAGGCCCTGTTGAAGCGCTGCACCATCACGAAATCGACGCCCGCGTCGCGCAGCAGCGCCAGTTTCGCGCGAGGCGGGGTCAGGCGGAACGCCGGCGCGTCAGGCCGGAAGAGACGGCGGGGATGAGGCTCGAACGTAAGGACGCCAAGCGGCGCGCGGGCGGGCGCGGCGGCGCGGCGCGCGGCGTCGATCACGGCGCAATGGCCTGGGTGAAGGCCGTCGAAGTTCCCAATGGCGACGGCGCCGCCGCGCAAAGCGGCCGGCAGCGCCGCTGCGTCACGGCAAACGAACATCGGGGCGGATTATCCGGCGCGGCTGGGCGCCATCACCACCGCTTCGCCTTCGACCACCACCGTGGACCCAACAGACGCCGTCGTCGTCATGGTCACGCGACGCTTCTCCGGAACGATCGCCGAGATGGTGACGCGCGCGACGACCGTGTCGCCGATCCGGACCGGCGCCTTGAACTTCAACGACTGCGACAGATAAATGGTTCCGGGTCCCGGCAGCTTGGTGCCCAAAACGGCGGAGATGAAACCCGCCGCCAGCATGCCATGCGCGATTCGGCCCTTGAACATAGAGGCGGCGGCGTACTCCTCGTTCAGGTGGGCGGGATTGGTGTCGCCCGTGATTCCGGCGAAAAGAACGATGTCCGCTTCGGTCACCGTCTTGGCGAAAACGGCGGTTTGGCCGACAGTTAAGTCTTCGATATAAAGACCGTCGAATTCGCTGAGTTGGGCGGCGGTATCGGCCACAGGGCGCCTCGTGGGTGAGTGATTTCGGGGAAACTGGCGCAAGAGCGCGCTCCCCTTCAATATATCCAGCGCCGTCGATCCCCGCAACCAAAGCTGCGCGCAACCCTCGCGGGGCCGACCTGGCGAGCGCCTAAGGATTCAAGTGTGCTGGAAAGGCTTTCGGTTCTCATTGTCGAAGACAGCGGTTTCGCGCGGCATATGCTGTCAGAGATTTTGCGCGCCCTGAAGGTCGGCCGCATCATCGCGGCCAAGGACGGCGGAGAGGCGATCGGGATGTTGCGCGAGGTGTCGGCCGCGCGCAAAGCCGGCGGGGCGCTGGGGTTCGACATCATCCTCAGCGACTACGTCATGTCGCCGATCAATGGCGGGATGCTGCTGCGTTGGTTGCGCCAGCATGAGGAGAGCCCGGATCGCTTCATGCCCTTCGTCATGGTCAGCGGGGCCGCCGGCAGCGAAACCGTGCGCGAGTCCCGCGATCTCGGCGTGTCGGAGTTCCTGGCCAAGCCGTTCTCCGTGCGCTCGGTGGTCGGGCACATCGTCGCGGTGGTCGATAACCCGCGCTTCTTCGTCTACAACAGCGATTACTTCGGGCCTTGCCGGCGTCGCCAGAAGCGCCCTTGGGCCGACGCCGACCGGCGAGTGATCAATCCCGACGAAATCGAGATCGTCTATTCCGGTCAAAAGCTAAAGTCGCTGAACCGGCAGGCCAAGGTCTTTCACTTCAAGCTGCAGAACCGATTGCGGGAGAAGATCAGCGGGCTGGGGCAGTCCGGACCGATGACGATCGACCCTGAAATCATGAGCGCGGCGGAGCAGCAGCTCGACCGCATGGAAGGCGACTACGCCGATTGGGTGAAGTCTTCGCTTCAACAGCTCAGCGCCGCCTTCCGGCAGGCGCAGGCCGAAGACCTGCCGCGCAAGCGCAGCCCCATGGTGTTGCAGATCAACCGGCTGGCCCATGATCTGCGCGGCCAAGGCTCGACCTTCGGTTATCCGCTGATCACGGTCTTCGGCAAGTCGCTCTACGAGACCACGCTGGGCGGCGACGACCCAAGCGACCAGTTGATCAGCTTCATCGGCAGCCATATCGACGGCATCAACGCCGTGATTCGCGACCGCATCAAAGGCACGGGCGGCGAGATCGGCGGCGAGTTGATCCACAGCCTCGAGATCGCCAAGCAACGGCTGGGCCTGACCTGAGCGTCGAACCGACCGCGCGGCGCCCACCGGCCCAGCACGCCACGCGTCTTGACGCGCCGCAGGAAGGACACCTCATGGCCGAACAGCATCTCTACACATCGAAGATCGTCTGGACCGGGAACCGCGGCGAAGGGACCACCCATTATCGGGGATATGACCGAACCTGGGAGATCCGCACCGACGGCAAGCCGGTGATCGCCTGCTCGAACGATCCGCTGCTGGGCGGGGATCCGACCTTGCCGAACCCGGAGGATCTGTTGATCTCTTCGCTCGCCTCCTGCCACATGC
>JBMLRS010000395.1:0-1346 GCA_049240905.1 Elsteraceae bacterium | reverse complement strand
CGCCAGCGCCGTTTCCAGCGCCAGGCGATCTTCCGCGGCGACCTCGGCGATCCTGCGAAGATCGAGGCGCGGGCGGAGGAGTATCGCCAGAAATTCGCCAATCCGTTCGTGGCCGCGAGCCGCGGCTACATCGACGACGTCATCATGCCGCATGGCACCCGCCGACGGGTGGCCAAGGCCTTCGCGATGCTGCGGAACAAGGAGTTGTCGAACCCCTGGAAGAAGCACGACAACTTGCCGCTTTAAGCGGCGCCGATCCCGACCAACCAACGCCTCGATCCAGGGGAGCCCCCGCCAAGGCGCGGCCTCGGCGGCCTTAGTTTTCCTTAGGTATTTTCCTTTACGCCGTTATGCGGATAAAGCGTCGCAGAATTGGGTAGAGCCGGATCATAGTGCGGCTGACAACGGCTCAATTTGTGCTAGTCGTCCCGGCCTAAAGCGAAAATGCTTAGGGGGCGGGCGTGATTTCAAACGTGGAAGCGAAGGCGGGCTCATTCTGGACACTGAGGCGTGTGCTGGTCTTGGCCGCGCTTCTGCTGGCCGGCGGCATGGCGGTCCAGCAGCTATGGGTGGCCGATCAGAACGAATCCTTCGCCACCGAAAGCTTCAATAGGGCGACGAAGGAAACGCTCTCTTTTCTTGTCACCGAGCGGATGACGGTCGACTACTTCAAGAAGCTGTCGCCTCAGGCCAGCGAGTGGTCGCGCAGCACGGTCGTCACCGACGCGGCGCAGTCCGGCGACCCGGCTCGCTCCAAGCTTGCGATAGGCGTGTTGATGACCTCCGCGCCGGTCGTCAGCCGCGACATCCGCGTGCGCTCCATGGTCATGCACGACGGCGAGATGGCGCGGCTGGCGGTAGGAGAGGGCACGGGCGAATCGGCGGCGGACGTCCCGAGCGTTCTCGACGCCTTGAAGCAGCGCGATCGCGCGGCCCAACGTTTGCCGGCCCAGTTTCTGTGGCGCACGTCGAGCGGGTTCCCGGCCCATAGCCTGTTCGTCCCGATCGGCGGATTCCGCGTTCTGGGCTTTCTTGAGATCGTGACCGACCCAACGCCGATTCTCGACGGCGTCGGCGCGGCGATCGGCGGGGAGCTCCGCTTGCTCGACGAAGCCGGGAAGTCGGTCTACGAGAGCGTGATCGAGGGCCAGAGCATGGAGGGCGATGGCGTCCAGACCACCAGCGTCGTCGTTCCAGGGGCGCTTGGCTCGCCATGGGCGACAGCCAGCCTGACCCGGGATTTGGGTCAGTTTCTGACTCAAACCCAGGCCTTGCGGCGTCAGGCGCTGATGATGACGGGCGCGGTGCTGGTCGGCGTCATGCTGCTCGCCTTCCTGCTGCTGAGG
>JBMLRS010000394.1:650-1674 GCA_049240905.1 Elsteraceae bacterium | reverse complement strand
AGGAGACCTTGGAGATGTGGAACGGGAACCAGCGCGGCAGATTCATGATCTCCACGGGCATCACCGGGACTGCGTCCCAAGGGGTCTGGCCGAAGAGCGCCAGCATCGTGCGCGTGAAGACGTTGCTGCGCTCGGCCCCACCAGCGGCCAGGATCGCCTCGCGGGCGCGGACCATGTGGGGGGCGTCCGGCGAGTCGCCTATCGCCTTCAGCGCATAGTAAGCTTTGACGCTGGCGCTGATGTTGATCTCGCCGCCATGAAACAGCGGCCAGCCGCCATGCTCGCCCTGAATCTCACGCAGATAGACGCCAATCTTGGCTTCAAGCGCCGGATCGATCTGGTCGAGATAATGCAGCAGCAGCACATATTCGGCCGGAATGGTGCAGTCCGCCTCAAGCTCGAACGCCCAGTGACCGTCCGCGCGCCGCTGGCCGAGCAAAGCGTCGGCCGCGCGCTCGATAGCGTTCTCAAGAAGAGCTTGCGGTGAGTTGGGGCCGAGCGGTTCGCCGTCGCGATGAATGGATCCGTCAGGCATGTCAGGCGAGTCTATACAAAATGAAGGTCTTTTCCGGGCTGGAGACGATCTGCCGCAGTCAGCTCGACCGCATAACACAGTCCGCCGCTCGATGGCCGGAGAGAATCGCGCCTTCGATGGTGGAGGGGAGACTTGTCGCGGTCCAGTCACCGGAAAGCAACAGGTTGCCCCATCTGGTCTCAGTCGTAGGACGTTGTAATAGCGCTTGTTGCGTCGCAGCGAAAGTGGCGCGTTTCTCTTTCACGACACGGCCGATCGGCGGCGTCTCCGGATCCGCCCCGACGGCGCGTGCGACATCCCGCCATATAACCTTTAGCAGCTCATCCGCCGGGCGATCGACCACGGCGTCGGCCGCGCTGATCGTGACTGAGAGAATCCCCGGCCGCGCGAACAGCCATTCCGCCACGCCGCCCAGCAAGCCCAGGAAAAGAAAGGGCGGCGGCCCATCCCAGCGATAGTGGGCGTTGACGATCGGCCGCCATTCGGCAG
>JBMLRS010000394.1:0-640 GCA_049240905.1 Elsteraceae bacterium | reverse complement strand
TTCGGCAGGCGACGTGATCTCCGGCAGCAGCGACGTCGCCACCGGACCGGGGATGGCGAGGATCACCCGGTCCGCCGGCGCAAGTTCGATCGGTCCTGAGGAGAAATCCAGACGGGTCAGGCGATCGCCCACCGTCTCCACCGCGCGCAGGCGCTCTCCGAATCGCAGCTCGGCGCCCGACTTCTCGAGCATGGCGAGGGCTGGATCGACGAAGCTTTCCGACAGGCCCTCGCGCGGCACGCGGGCGCGGGCGCCGTCGCCCCCGGCGCCGAACAGCTGGGTCAGCACGTCCCACAAGAGAGAGGCCGACGCCTCCTCCGGCGCGGTGTTCATGATCGCGACGCAGAGCGGCTTCCACAGCCGGTCATAGAGCGGCTGACCCGCCAACCGCTCCGCCACGGTCGCGCCGGGCCGGCGCAGGCGAAAGGCCGCGAGATAGTCCGTGAAGCGGCTGTCCGGGAGGCGACGCTCCGCCGACAGCAGCCACCAGGGAATGGCGCCGCGATTGGGCCGCAGGTCGGCGCGCCGGCCGGTCGCCAGATCCAGAAAGGGGAAGATCGGGGCTTCCGGCCCGACCATGCTGTCCCGCGCGCCGATCGCGGTCAGATAGGCCCGGGCCTGGAGATTGCCGTCGAGCAGC
>JBMLRS010000393.1:0-7107 GCA_049240905.1 Elsteraceae bacterium | reverse complement strand
CAGAGCCCGATCCTCTATCTCTATCACCGCAAGTGGCTGAACGTTCACAGCGTGAAGCTCACCGGATTGCGCGGCGTTCCCGATGGCATCATCCGCCTGCAAGACGTCAAGCTGAACTAGTGGGAGCCTTCCTGCTCCGCAGGCTCGGCGCGATTCTGCCGACCCTGGTGTTCGTCTCCATGCTGATCTTCGGGCTGCAGCAACTGCTGCCCGGAGATCCGGCGCTGATCATGGCGGGGGAGGAGAACGACCCCGTCGTGGTCGCGCAGATCCGGGAGCAGTACCGCCTGGATCAGCCGATCCCCGTGCAATACGTCTTCTGGGTCGCCGGGGTGCTGCAAGGGGACTTCGGCGAGTCCATGCGCATCAAGCGCCCGGTGTTCGAACTGGTGCTGGAAAAGCTGCCGGTGACCGCCCAACTGGCCGCGATGGCGATGGTGATCGCCCTGGCCATCGGGGTCACCGCCGGGGTCGTCTCGGCCGTGCTGAAGGACAGTTTCTGGGATTATCTCGCGAACATCCTGTCGCTGTGGGGCTTGAGCACGCCGAATTTCTGGCTCGGCATCATGATGATCTTCGTGTTTTCGGTCTGGCTCGGCTGGCTGCCGCCTTCAGGATATGTCAGCCCGCGCGAGGATCTGTGGGGCAGCCTGATCAGCCTGTTGATGCCGGCCTTCGTGCTCGGCAACAGCATCTCCGCGATCATGATGCGCCACACCCGCGCGGCCATGCTGCAGGTGCTGAACGCCGATTATGTCCGCACCGCCCGCGCCAAGGGGCTGAAGGAGCGCGTGGTCGTGATCAAGCACGCCTTCCGCAACGCGCTGACCCCGATCGTCACCCTGGGCGCGCTGGAGTTCGGCGCGCTGCTGTCCGGCGCCGTGTTGACGGAGCAGGTGTTCACCGTGCCCGGCTTCGGCAAGCTGATCGTGGACGCCGTGTTCAACCGCGACTACGCCGTGGTGCAGGGCGTCGTGCTGGTCACGGCCACCGCCTACATCACGCTGAACCTGATGGCGGACATCGCCTATTTTCTAATCAATCCCCGGATGCGGGCATGAGCGCGGCCATTTCTTCGACGTCGGGCCCCTTGAGCCCGACCCGTCGCGCCTGGCTTCGGTTGAAGCGACGGCGCGGCGCGGTGTTCGGCGGCGTGGTGATCCTTTGCTTCGTGGCGATCGCGATTCTGGCGCCCTGGATCGCGCCCTATGACCCGGTCGCGACCAATTGGATGCTCGTGCGCAAGGCGCCCTCCGCCGCCCATTGGTTCGGCACCGACGAGGTCGGCCGCGACGTGCTGGCGCGCGTGATCTACGGCGCGCGGGCCTCGCTCAGCGCGGGCGTGATCTCCGTCGGCATCTCGATCGGTCTGGGCGTGCCGATCGGCCTCTTGGCTGGTTATGTCGGCGGCTGGCTGGATCAGCTGATCGGTCGCATGACCGACGCGATGCTGGCCTGCCCCTTCCTGATCCTGGCGATCGCGCTGGCCGCCTTCCTCGGGCCGAGCCTGGGCAACGCCATGATCGCGATCGGCGTCACCGCCACCCCGATCTTCATCCGCCTGACCCGCGGCCAGGTGCTGCAAGTGAAGATGGAGGATTACGTGGAGGCCGCGCGCGCCATCGGCAATCCGCATCTGGTGATCGCGCTGCGCCACATCCTGCCGAACGTTTTGCCGCCGGTTATGGTGCAGGCGACCTTGGCGATCGCAGCCGCCATCATCGCGGAGGCCAGCCTGTCGTTCCTGGGCCTGGGCCAGCAGCCGCCCGCGCCAAGCTGGGGCAGCATGCTGAACACCGCGCAGCGTTTCCTCACGCAGGCGCCCTGGATGGCGATCTGGCCTGGCGCGGCGATCTTTCTGGCGGTGCTGTCCTTCAACCTGCTGGGCGACGGCCTGCGCGACGCGCTGGATCCAAGGGAGCGCTGACGCCTACGCCGCGATCTTCTCGGGCGGGGTGAAGCGCTCCAGGAACAGGCCGATGATCTGTTCGATCAGCTTCTCCGAGATATGCCAGGAGGCGCCGTCGTCGACGCCAAAGAACGGGCCGACATGGCCGGAAAGCCAGCGCACGATCTCGAAGGACGGCCAGTAATGGATGTCCTTGTAGCCGGAATGCATCAGCTCGTCCGCTGAGACCCGCATGACCGATTTCGACAGGCAGTCGCCGACCACGGAGGCGTTGCGCTCGAAGGTGACATGCAGCGGCACGGGCGAGACGGTGATGAAGATCTTGAGCTCGGGGTTGATCGCGCGCATGGCGTCGATGATGAACTTCATGTTGGCGACGTTCTCCGACACCCGCGTCGTGCGGAAGTCGTAGGTCTCGGCCAGGGCGCGCGAGTTGATCGAGGTCGGGCGCGGCATGACGAAGCGGCCGGTGTCGCGCTCGAAGAAGCAGGCGGCGACGCCCATGGTGAAGATGAAGACGTCGGCCTTGCGGATCTGCTCGACGAAGTTCTCCTTGGTGGTCAAGGCGCCCACCACTTCGTTCATGCGCTGCTCCAGCGCGGGGTCCAGCGTGCCGGCGATCCATTCCATGATCGCGCGGTTGGCGTAGGTGGTGTTGATCACGTCGCCCACTTCGATGTGATAGCACTCATGCCCGGCGTCCTTCAGCGCGCGCGCCATATGGCGGGCGAAGCAGGAACCAAGCGTGAAGAACCTTGTGTCCGGCGTGATGAAGGCCGGCAGATCGTCAAGGTCGGAGATCACGGTCTTCTTGATCACCCCGATGAAGTCCGACTTCATGTCCTCGGTATCGGGGTAGCGCGACCGGATGATCTTCTTCTTGGTCTTGCGCGTCGTGTCGATCGCCTTGATGTCGGCTTCGGCGGTGTGCGAGGGATTGAAGCCCAGCTCGATCGAGCGGGCGAGATGCGTCTTGGCGCCGTCGTAATCGCCAAGCTCGGACAGCGTCTCGCTCAAGAGGTAATGGGCCTGCGCATGGTCGGGCGACAGGGCCAGCAGGCGGCCGTAGGCCTCCGCTCCCTCCTTCACCGGGCCGACCATGGTGCAGAGCCGGGCGAGCGAATAGAGATAGTCGACCGATCCCGGCTGGCGCGTCGCGAGGATGCGGAAGTGATCCCGCGCCTTCGCCCAACCCGCATGCGTCCCCACTTGCCAGTAGGCGTAGGCCGCGTAGGACCGGCTGAAATCGTCCTCCGGATCCTGCTCGACCACCTCTTCGAGGATCCGCACCGCGTCCTCCGCGCGCTGCAGCATGTAATGCACGACGCCCTTGTAGGTCTGGGCGATGCGCAGGTCGGGCTGCTCCTCCAAGATCAGATCGGCGAGTTGAAACACCTGATCATGCTGGTTCCGCGACAGCAGATTCTGAAACAGCTGGCCAAGATTATCCTTGTTGGCGATGTCGCTCGAGATCTTCTCGAAGATCGCCATCAACTGGGAATCTTCGATGCAGAACATCAGGATCTTGTTCAGGAGAAGCGGATTGTTCGTCACGTCGCACCTTTAAGGCTGGCCAGCATGGCGTGTGAAGGCGTTTGCGTCGGAAGGGCCAAGCGGCTCGCAGCTTCGGATCATTGATTGACGAAGCGGTTCAGGCGTTGAGCGTGGATGGCCGCGTCGGCTCCGGGCTCGGACGAGCGCCAGCCTCAGGACTTCGCTGCGAACCTGCTGGCCTTGCTGCATGCTGGCGACCTCGAAATCGAACGCACGACGTCGAACGAGTCTAACCCTTGCCGGCTAGATGGTCATTAACAATGTCGGCGCGCGGTCGGCTCTCAGCCGCCCTTCCGGGTCAGTTGAAACACCGCCTGCTCGCCGAACAGATTGGCCCAGCGGCTGCTCGCCTGGGTGAAGCGATTATGCCGGCCGCGACGATCCAGGGTCGCGGCCTGTTCGATCGTCAGCCCCATCTGGTTCGCCAGCTCCAGAAAATCCGTCACCGTGCACAGATGAATGTTCGGCGTGTCGTACCAGTCATGGCTCAACGCTTCCGTGCGCGGCATCCGCCCGGTGGTCAGCAGGTCCCAGCGCACGCGCCAATGGCCGAAATTGGGGAAGGAGACGATGGCGTGGCGCGCGATGCGGATCAGCTCGCCCAGCACGCCCCTGGGGTCGACCGTCGCCTGGAGGGTCTGGCTCAAGATCGCGTAGTCGAAGGCGTCGGCGGGGTAGTCGCGCAGGTCGGTGTCGGCGTTGCCCTGGATGACGCTGAGGCCGCGCGCCACGCAGCTGTTCACGCCCTCGCGCGACAGCTCCACCCCACGTCCTGTCACGCCCTTGTTCTGCACCAGATAGGCCAAAAGCGCGCCGTCGTCGCAGCCGATGTCGAGCACGCGGCTGTCGGGGGCGACCATGTCCGCGATCAGCTTCAGGTCGACGCGGATTGACGCGGCGCTCATTGCCCGAACCTCAGGCCGCGATGATCGGCGCAGCCGTTCAGGAAGCCTTGCAGCACGGATTGCAGCTCCGGCTCGTCCAGCAGGAAGGCGTCATGGCCGCGGTCGGTCTCGATCTCGACGAAGCTGACGTCGGCGGCGACCGCGTTCAGCGCGCGCACCACAGCCCGGCTCTCCGCCGTCGGGAACAGCCAGTCGGAAGTGAAGGACACCACGCAGAAGCGGGTCTTCGACCCGCGGAACGCCTCCGCCAGCACGCCGCCTTTCTCCGCCGCCAGATCGAAGTAATCCATCGCGCGGGTGATGTAGAGATAGCTGTTGGCGTCGAACCGCTCGATGAAGCTGCTGCCCTGATAGCGCAGATAGCTCTCCACCTGGAAATCGGCGTCGAACCCGAAGGACACGCGGCTGCGATCCTGGAGCCGCCGGCCGAACTTGCGATGCAGCGCCGATTCCGACAGGTAGGTCACATGGGCCGCCATGCGCGCGACCGCGAGGCCGCGTCCAGGCCGGGCGCCGACCGCCGCGTAGTCCCCGGCGTGCCAGTCGGGATCGGCCATGATCGCCTGCCGCCCCACTTCATGGAACGCGATGTTCTGCGCGGAATGCCGCGCGGCCGACGCCAGCACGATCGCGGAGAACACGCGCTCCGGATAGGCCGACGCCCATTGCAGCACCTGCATGCCGCCCATCGAGCCGCCGATCACCGCGAAAAGCTGGTCGATTCCCAGATGATCCAGCAGCCGCGCCTGCGCCCGCACCATGTCGGCGATGGTGATCACCGGGAAAGCCGTGCCATAGGGAACCCCGGTCGCGGGGTTGACGTCGGCCGGGCCCGTGCTGCCCATGCAGCCGCCCAGCACATTCGCGCAGATCACGAAATAGCGGTCGGTGTCGACGATCAGTCCCGGCCCGACCAGGGATTCCCACCATCCCGGCTTGCCGGTCACGGGATGGCGATCAGCGACATACTGATCGCCGGTCAGCGCGTGGCAGATCAGGATCGCGTTGCTGCGCTCCGCGTTCAGCCGGCCATGCAGCGTGTAGGCGATGCGCACGGGCGATAAGTCCACGCCGCAGTCAAGCCGAAGCGGCTGATCGGCCGGCAGCGTGAAGTAAAGGCAGGGATCGGCGGGAAGCGAGGCGGCGTCGAGGGTGGGACCGCCAAGGGTCGCAGCCTCATTCGCCAGAGGCGGGGCGTTCATAAGGGCGGTTTCCACTCCCAGAAACAAAAAGGAACCGACGTCAGAGAAGCGGTAGGCGGGGGGCGCCTGTCAATGTTTCTTTTGCTTTGGCCGGTTCCGCCGTCTATGGGAATGGCTCTTGTCCGCGCAGTTCGCCGAGCTGCGCCTTTCCGATCAATTGTCCAGAGACGATGCCCGACTCAGCCGCCGCCCTTTCAGACCTCAGACGCCAGATCGACGAGATCGACGACGCGCTTCACGACCTGCTGATCAAGCGGTCGGAGCTGGTCGGCAGGATCGCGGCCGCCAAAGGCGTCTCCAAAGCGTCCTCGCCCCTGCGCCCGGCGCGCGAGGCGCTGGTGCTGCGCCGTCTGGTCGCGCGCCATCGCGGCTCCTTCCCGGTCGCGGCCCTGGTGCGGATCTGGCGCGAAATCATGTGCGCGATGAGCAGCCTGCAAGGCGGCCTCAGCGTCGCGGTCTGCGCTGGGGAAGGCTGCGAAGGGCTGCTGGAGTTGGCGCAGAATCATTTCGGCAGCGTCCTGCCGATCACGCCGATGGCGGGGCCCGGCGCGGTGCTGCGCGCGCTGGCCGATCAGCCGACCGCCGTGGGGGTGATGCCGACGCCGGACGCGGAGGATCCCGATCCCTGGTGGGTGCATCTGGTCAGCGACGATGGCCGCTCGCCGCGCGTCATGGCCCGGCTGCCGGTCAAGCTTGGCCGCGCCGGCTCTCAGTCCTCCGCGCTGGTGATCGGCCAGTCGCCAGCCGAGCCGACCGGCGACGACCGCAGCTTTCTGGCCCTGGAATCCACCCAGGACGTGAGCCGCGCCCGGCTGCTCGCCCGGCTGTCCAAGGTCGGGCTGACCGCCGTCCAGGCGATGAGCGTCGACGATCCCGGCCGCAACGCCGCCCTGCCGAGGCTGAACCTGATCGAGGTCAACGGCTTCGTCGACGACGGCGACCCGCGTCTCGCCGTGATCGGCTCGGACGGCTCCGACGGCGTCGGTCGCGCCTTCCTGCTTGGATCTTACGCGGCGCCGCTCACGCTTGCGCCCGACGCCGCCGCCAACCGCGCCCGCTGACCTGACTGAGGAGACGAGCGATGACCGCCGCGCCGCAACCGCGTCCTGGGATCATGGACATCGCCGCCTATGTCGGCGGCGAATCCTCCGCCCCGGGCGTCGATCGGGTGATGAAGCTGTCCTCGAACGAGGGAGCCCTGGGCCCCAGCCCGAAGGCGATGGAGGCTTACGCCGCGCTGGCGCCCGACCTGCACCGCTACCCGGACGGCGGCGCCGTCTCGCTGCGCGACGCGCTGGCCGCGCGCTGGGGCCTGGACCCCGCCTGTCTGGTCTGCGGCGCCGGCTCGGACGAGTTGATCGGCCTTCTGACCAAGGCCTACGCCGGTCCGGGCGACGAGGTGCTGTTCTGCGCCCATGGCTTCCTGATGTACGCGATCGCGGCGAAATCGGTGGGCGCGACCCCGGTGAAGGTTCCCGAGAAGCCGGGCTTCGTGATGGACGTCGACGCGCTGCTGGCCGCCGTCACGACGCGCACG
>JBMLRS010000392.1:0-3602 GCA_049240905.1 Elsteraceae bacterium | reverse complement strand
CCTACGCCGTCGCCGCCGCGATCACCGGCGGGCATCTGGAGCTGACCGGCGCCCGGCTGGAGCAGCTGGCCGCCGTCGGCGAAGCGCTGGAGGCCGCCGGCGCCCGGCTCTGGCCGACCGATCGCGGCCTGATGGTCGCGCGCGACGGCCCCCTGCGCAGCGTCGACATCGTGACCGAGCCCTATCCCGGCTTCCCGACCGACCTGCAGGCCCAGTTCATGGCGCTGATGGCCTGCGCCGACGGCGCCTCCACCATCCGCGAGACCGTGTTCGAGAACCGCTTCATGCATGTGCCGGAGCTGGGTCGCATGGGCGCGCAGATCACCCTGCAGGGCTCCACCGCTCTGGTGCGCGGCGGCGCCAGGCTGCGCGGCGCGCCGGTCATGGCGACCGATCTGCGCGCCTCGGTCTGTCTGGTGCTGGCCGGCCTCGCGGCCGAGGGGGAGACCACGATCAACCGGGTCTACCACCTCGATCGCGGCTATGAAGCGCTGGACGCCAAGCTGGTGCGCTGCGGCGCGGACATTCAGAGGCTCCCGGCGTGAGCGAACCGCTCTTCCTCGGCGTCGACGGCGGCGGCACGGGCTGCCGCGCCCGGCTTGAGGACGCGCGCGGACGGGTGCTCGGCGCCGGCGTCTCCGGGCCTGCCACCACTCGGCTTGGCGTCGAGGCAGCGATGGCCTCGGTCACGATCGCGATCAACGCCGCCCTCGCGGAAGCCGGCGTCGCGCCGGATCCGGTGCATGTCGCCATCGGCATCGCCGGCTTGGGCCGCAAGGGCGCGCTGGAGGGGTTGCTGGCGCTGCCCCACCCCTACGCCTCGATCCGCTTCGTGACCGATGGGCTGATCGCCTGCATCGGCGCCCATGGCGGGCTGGACGGCGGCATCGTGATCGTCGGCACCGGCAGTTTCGGCCTCGCCCGCGTCGAAGGCCGGGAGATCCGCGTCGGCGGCTACGGCTTCCCGATCTCGGACGAGGGCAGCGGCGCCGACCTCGGCTTGCGCGCGATCCGCTACGCCCTGCGCGCCTATGACGGCCGCATGAGCGGCAGCTCGCTGCTGACCGACGTCATGGCCCGCTTCGACCATGACCCGTTCGAGGCGGTCGCCTGGATGGACCGCGCGACCGCGACCGACTACGCCACCTTCGCGCCGCTGGTCATGCGCCACGCCGACCAGGGCGACGGCGTCGGCCGCCGCATCGTGCAGGACGCCGCCGAGCAGATCGACGGCCTCGCCCGAGCGCTTCTCGGCCAGGGCGCCCCGCGCATCGCCCTGATCGGCGGCCTCGCCAGCGCGATCGAACCCTGGCTCGCCCCGGACGTGCGCCACCGAGTGACGCCAGTCGAGGGCGACCCGATCGCCGGCGCGCTCCATCTGGCGCGGGCCGCCGCCTTGTGACGCCCTCGCCGTTCCTTCCTGGGCGGCGCGGCCTAGTTCTCGAAACACCGTCTTTCCTCAGCGAGGCCGACCATGTCCAAACCCGCGCGTCCCCCCTTCGACGCCACGCAGAAGCTGATCACCTTCCTCTATTACAAGGATCTGCCCGGCGCGATCCGGTTCTATGAGGACGTGATGGGATTGATTCTGGAGATCGATCAGGGCTGGTCGAAGATCTACCGAGTCACCCCGAACGGCTATGTCGGGCTGGTGGACGAGACGCGCGGCAGCCATCGCGCCAATGCGATAAAGCCCGTGCAGATCTGCATGCGGGTCGCCGACGTCGACGCGTGGCACGCCTATGTCGTCGGCGCCGGCGTGGCGGATGTGTCAGAGCCGAAGAGCCACGAGGCGCTGAAGATCCGCGCTTTCGTGTTCAACGATCCGGAAGGCTACCAGATCGAAATCCAATCCGCGCTGGACTGAGGAAGAATTCCCCGATGGCCGCACAGATCACGATCACGCAGCCCCGCGTTCTGCTGGACGACCCGCACGCCTGCACTGATTCCAGCGACGTGCTGTCGGTCTTCTCCGCCCTGTTCGACGCGCTGGTCCGGCGCAACGACTCCGGCGGCTATGAACCGGCGCTGGCGACCCGTTGGACCGTCTCGGGCGACGCGCGGACCTACCGTTTCACGCTTCGAGACGGCCTGCGCTTCCATGACGGAACCATCTGCGACGCCGCAGCGGTCCGTTTCTGCCTGGAGCGCATGGCCCGGCCGGACATGGGCGCCACGCTTGGCGCGCCCGGCGTCTACGCGCAATATCTGGCGGGGATGACGGTGGAGGTTTTCAGTCCGCTCGACCTGCAAGTGACTCTGGCGGAGCCGATC
Organism: Elsteraceae bacterium; assembly: GCA_049240905.1. Classification (GTDB taxonomy): domain Bacteria; phylum Pseudomonadota; class Alphaproteobacteria; order Elsterales; family Elsteraceae; genus JBMLRS01. Next base: position 1,328 of record JBMLRS010000392.1, on the reverse strand, counting down.
GCCGATCTGTTCGACATCCTCGTCTACGGCCATATCGTCTCGCCCACGGCGATCGAGGCGGCGGGAGACGACCTCCCCGCCCGCGCCGTCGGAACCGGCCCCTACCGGCTGGAGAGCTACGAACCGGGCGAAAAACTCACCGTCCGCGCCTTCTCCGATCATTACGCCGGACCGCCGGCCTACGACCAGATCACCTGGATCCGGGGCGAGAGCGCCGCCGATCGCCTCGAAAAACTAATCGACGGCCGGGCCGACGTCGCCAACGCGCTCGACCACGCCGCCTGGGACGCGTCGGGCGTCACCCGCCACGACTATCTGGCCCCGACCGCGATCATCTTCCTGTTGAACGCGCAGCGCGGGCCGGGCGCCGACCCGCGCGTGCGCCTCGCGCTCAACCTCGCGATCGATCGCGCGGCCTTGGTTCAGGAAGTCCTCCATGGCGCGGGACAACCCCTGCATGGCTTCGTCAGCCCCGTCCATGTCGGCGCCGATCCGGATGCGCCGCCTTTCGCGCGCGATCTGACCGAAGCGCGGCGGCTGCTGGCCGAGGCGGGCTACGGCGATGGGCTCACCCTCCAGCTTTTCTGCCCCACCCGCCTGCCGGACGAGGCGCAGGAACTGGCCGCCGCCGTCGGACGGCAATTGGCGGAAGTCGGCGTGGGTTTTGACGTTCATCTGGAGGCGGACCGCACGCGCTACGCCAATCAGGTCCGCCTGAAACAGATCCATGACCTCTGCGTGTTCGATTCAAGCCCGATGAGCGCCTTCCGCGTGCTGCACGAGAAGATCGACGCGCGCGTCAAAGGCTCCTGGTGGGAGGGGTATGAGAACCGCGCGATCGAGGCCTTGATCGATCAGGCGCGCCGGACGGTCGATCCCGCCGCGCGCACGGCGCTGCACCGCCAGTGCTTCCGCCTCCTCCAGCAGGATCCGCCCTGGCTCTATCTCTACCTGCATCGCCGCACGATCGCGCTGCGCGGCGCCCATCCGACTTGGAGGATGCGGCCGGACGGGGTGCTGGACGTCAGGCGGCTGCCGGCGGAACTTTCTCCCGCACCCGCATCACCAGCGCGCAGCCGATGATGATCAAACCCGCGCCGAGCCAGACCGAAAGGGTCGGGATCTCGCCGAAGAAGATGTAGCCGAAGCCCGCCGCCCACAGCAGCCCGGTGTATTCCAGCACGGCGAAGCGGGGGGCTGCGATGCGCGACAGGGTGTAGGTGATGCAGAGATGGCCGGTCGCCGCCAGCAGGCCGATGGCGGCGAACTTGCCGAAATCGATCGGGCTGGCGATGACCGCGAAATCGAGCGCCGCCAAGGGGGAGAGG
>JBMLRS010000391.1:2246-3661 GCA_049240905.1 Elsteraceae bacterium | reverse complement strand
AGGAGGAAAACGATCACACGCTTGTCGATCGTCTCATGCTTCCGCTGGGCGACGACGACCAAGTCTCAAAAATCCTCACGATGATCGTTCAGGCGCGCGGTTGATCGTCAGTCGGGATGGAATGAGAGTTCTGGCTTGCTGCGGAGTGGGGCGCGTCGCTCGGGTTATCTTCAGAATATCTTTCAATCTCAAATGCTTATCGCGCATGAATGGCGGATGGGGTGGGATTCGAACCCACGGTGAACTTGCGCCCACGCCGGTTTTCAAGACCGGTGCCTTAAACCGCTCGGCCACCCATCCGCTGCGGCCCTTCTAGCCGAGGGCGTAGGGTTGGGGAAGAGGGGCCTTGCGGGGGACAGCGGGGAGGCGTACCTCGGGTTTCATGGGCTTCACCGCGTCAAAGATCTTCTGGTGGATCGCGAACCCCGGCAATTTGCTGTTGCTGGCGCTGGTGCTCACTTTCTTGGCGACCCTGTTTCGCTGGCGGCGTCTCGCCGGCTTTTTGTCGTTTATGATGGCGGCGACAGCGCTGATCATCGCCTTCGCGCCCGCGCGGGAGTGGGTCTTGCGGCCGCTCGAGTATCGCTTCCCGCGCCCAAGCCTTCCTGAGCGGGTGGATGGCGTGATCGTGCTGGGCGGCGCCATCAACAGCGACCTGTCGGCGCGCACGGGGCAATTGGCCGTGAGCGACTCGGCCGAGCGGCTTCTATCCTTCATGGAATTAGGGCTTCGATATCCGAAGGCCAAGCTGCTGTTCAGCGGTGGTTCGCCGAACGTGCTGGATGACAGCGCGCGCGAAGCGGATTACGCGAAGGAGCTGTTCGCGAAGCTCGGCTTCGACGTTTCACGCGTTCAGTTCGAGCGGGATTCCCGGAACACGGTTGAGAACGCCCGCTTCTCCAAACTGATCGCCGCCCCGGCTCCGGGCGAGACTTGGGTGCTCGTCACCTCGGCCTATCACATGCCCCGCGCTGTTGGCGTGTTCCGCGCGCTCGATTGGCCGGTGATTCCCTATCCCGTGGACTACGGAGTCGCGCTCTCAAGCCCGTATGAGCCGGCGGGATTGCTGGACGGCTTGAGCGGCGTGCAGTGGGGCATGCGCGAATGGCTTGGATTGGCCTATTACCGGATGAGCGGCTTCACGCGCGACTTCTTTCCAGCGCCCTGACCGAAACCCACACCACTTGTTGCGGGCTCCTTACAAAACTGCCACAAGATTTGGCGGATCATGAAGCGAGTCGCAATGTCCCGTCCCTTGACTTCCTGGCTTTGCGTCGGCGGTTTGGCCTTTGCTCTGGCGGGCTGCGCCACGGAGCGGCCGACGCCGTCGCAGCCGGCCGCAGCTCCGACGCCCGAAGCGTCGCTGGTTCCACAGGCGGCGCCTCAAGCGTCGGTCGCCGTCACCAGCCTAGCCC
>JBMLRS010000391.1:0-2236 GCA_049240905.1 Elsteraceae bacterium | reverse complement strand
GGCGCGCCGGCGGCCAATGCGCCGGCGACTGCGCCAGCGCGGCCAGCCCCCAGCGCTCCCCCGCCGCAGGCCGCGGCCCCCGTCGGCGCGTCGTCCCCCGTCAGCGTCAATGCGCGGGAGTTCCAGGCATGGCTGCGCGAATTTCGCGCTGAGGCGCGTCGGTCTGGAATCTCCGAGCGCACTTTGGCCGCCGCCTTGGACGGTATCGCTCCGATCCCGCGGGTGATTGAATTGGATCGGGCTCAGCCTGAGACGACGCGAACCTTCCAGGACTATATGGCGCGAGTGATCAACGATCAGCGCGTCGCCACCGGCCGTGAACGGCTGCGCCAACACGCGCCGCTGCTGCGTCAGGTCGCGGACAAGTACAAGGTTCCGCCGCGCTTCGTGGTCGCTCTCTGGGCGGCGGAGACCGATTTCGGTCGAGTCACCGGGGGCTTCCAGGTCGTCCCAGCGCTCGCCACCCTGGCTTGGGAAGGCAGACGCGCCGCTTTCTTCCGGGCAGAACTGCTGAACGCGCTGAAGATCATCGACGCCGGCCACATCGCCGCGGCGGATATGAAGGGCTCCTGGGCCGGCGCGATGGGCCAGAGCCAGTTCATGCCGTCCAGCTTCCTCAGTTTCGCCGAGGATTGGAACGGCGACGGCAGGCGCGACATCTGGCGCACCGAGTCCGACGTCTTCGCCTCGATTTCCAACTATCTCGCGCGGTCAGGCTGGAGACCCCAGGAATCCTGGGGCAGGGAAGTGAGCCTCACGCGCCCGGTCGATCCTTCCGCGATAGGTCTGGACAAGCGCCGCCCCCTCTCCGCTTGGGCGGCTTTAGGCCTGCGCCGGGTCGACGGCAAGCCGCTCGTCGGCGGCGATCCGGCCTCGATGGAGGCCTCGCTCATTCAGTTCGGCGGCGCGGGCGGGCCAGCCTATCTGGTGTTCGAGAATTTCCGCACCATCCTGAAATGGAACAGGTCGAACTTCTTCGCCGTCAGCGTGGGGACCCTCGCCGATCGGTTTGATCCTGGGAGTTCGGGCCTATGAGCCGCGGCCTGCTGTTCGTCGGCCTTGGGCTGCTCGCGCTGGCGTTGTCGGGCTGCGCTGAGACGCAACTCGCCGCTCACACAGTGAAGAAGATGGATCAACCGGCGCCAAGCGCGACCGGAAAGGGTTACTACAAGGTCGGCGAGCCCTATCAGATCAATTCGACCTGGTATTATCCGGTCGAGGACTACAATTACGACGAAACCGGCATCGCTTCCTGGTACGGACCGGGCTTCCACGCGAAGTTCACCGCGAACGGCGAGATTTTCGATCAGAACGACCTGACCGCCGCCCATCGCACTCTGCCCATGCCCTCCTTCGTGCGCGTCACGAATCTTGAGAACGGCCGCTCCATCGTCTTGCGGGTCAACGACCGCGGCCCCTTCGCGCGTGGCCGGATCCTTGACGTCTCCGCCCGCGCTTCGGAATTGCTGGGCTTCGACAAGGCCGGCACGGCGCGGGTTCGGGTGCAGATACTGGCGGAGGAGAGTCGACAGTTGGCGCAGCAGATGCGCAGCGGCGTTCAGATTGCTTCAGCCGCGCCGCCGCAGTCGGCTCAGCCGCAAGCGGCGCCTCGCGCCGGCGTGATCAGCGGCGCCCTGCCGCCGCCGGCCGTCGCCTCCTCTCCGCCCGCCGCGCCGATCGGCATGCCGATTGATCCGACGGGCAATTTGCGCACGGTCCCGCCGCAGCGGACCCAGATCTACGTCCAAGCCGGCGCTTTCGAGAACCGGGAGAACGCGCAGCGTCTAAGTCAGCGGCTGCGCGGCATGGGACCGTCCTCCGTCACGCCGGTGATGGTGGGCGGCAAGCAGATGTTCCGCGTCCGCGTCGGGCCGCTGGCCACCGTGGAGGAGGGCGATCGAATGCTTGATCGCGTGATCGCCGATACGCCCGGCGCGCGGTTGGTGGTAGATTAGCCCTGTTCCCAAAATTGACGCATTGCTGCGGAATGCTGTGTGCCCATGAAGAAACACCCCCCCGCGCCTGACCGGACCCGGCGTCGGCTTCTGACGACCGCCGCCGGCTTCGCCGCGTCCGCAGCCTGGGTTGGCCTAGCCAACGCGCAGCAACCGCGCCCGGGACAGCCGCGCCCGGCGAACCCGCCGCGCAGGCCGGCCGAGCCGGCGCCGCCCGCGGTCACCAGCCTGCCCAACGGCTTCCCCTGGATCGAAACCCAGGCTGGCTTCGCCTATGTGAT
>JBMLRS010000390.1:0-4189 GCA_049240905.1 Elsteraceae bacterium | reverse complement strand
GCCAATCTGAAGGCCGCCGGCTGCGTGATCCTGGGCAAGAGCGCGACCACGGAATATGGCTGGAAGGGCATCGGCGATTGCCCGCTGCATGGCCCCACCCGCAATCCCTGGTCGCTGGGCCATACCGCCGGCGGCAGCAGCTCCGGGGCGGCCTCCGCCGTCGCCGCCGGCTTCGGACCCTTGGCGATCGGCACGGACGGCGGCGGCTCCGTCCGCATTCCTTCCTCCTTCACCGGCGGCGTCGGGCTGAAGGCGACTTTCGGCGCCGTGCCGGTGTTTCCGCCCAGCCCTTTCGGGCAGGTCAGCCATGTCGGCCCGATGACCCGCACCGTGCTGGACGCGGCGCTGATGCTGGACGCGATGTCGAAGCCCGATCCGCGCGACTGGTTCCCTTTGCGCGCCGATCCGCATGCCGGATCCTTCGCCGCTGGCATTGGGCAAGGCGTCAAAGGCCTGAAGATCGCCTACAGCGCCAATCTGGGCTACGCCAAGGTCGATCCCGAAGTGGCCGCCGCCGTGGCGGAAGGGGTTAAAGTGTTTCAGGCGCTGGGCGCCTATGTCGAGGCGGTGGATCCCGGCTTCCCGGATCCCAACAACGCTTTCATCACTTATTGGACCGCCGCCGCCGCCCAGGCGATGAGCGTTTTCACGCCGGAGCAGCGCAAGAAGCTGGATCCCGGCCTGCAAGCCAGCGTGGAGCGCGGCCTGCGTTATTCCGGCAAGGATCTGACCCAGTCGGAGACCGAGCGCATGGCCCTGGGGGCGACCATGGCGCGTTTCCATAAGCAATGGGACCTGCTGATCACGCCGACCATGGCCGTGACCGCGCTGCCCGTGGGAAAGGATGTGCTGGAGGACGGACCGGACGCCTATTGGACGGATTGGTCGCCCTTCACGATTCCCTTCAACATCAGCCGCCAGCCGGCTCTGACCGTGCCCTGCGGCGTCAGCAAGGCGGGCCTGCCGATCGGGCTGCAGATCGTCGGCGCCAACCACATGGACGCGCTGGTGCTGCGCGCCGGCGCCGCCTTCGAGGCCGCGCGTCCCTTCGCGCCGTCGCCTTACATGGCGAAGTAAAAGGCTACTCCGCCGCGCAGGCCGCTGGCGACTCGGCGGCCTGAAAGCGCGCGCCCCATTCGCGCATGCTGATCAGGATCGGCTGCAAGCTGCGGCCCAGTTCCGTCAGCTCATACTCCACGCGCGGCGGCACTTCCGGATAGACGGTGCGCTTCACTATTCCGTCCGCCTCCAACTCACGCAGCTGCAGGGTCACCATGCGCGGGGTCGCGCCCGGCGTCAGCCGACACAGCGCGTTGAATCGCAGCTTGCCGTCCAGCAGCTTGAAAAGCAGCAACGGCTTCCACACCCCGCCGATCACCAACAACGTCGCCTCCACCGCGCAGCCCGTGCGGGTGGCGGATCGGCGTTTGGGGCGCTCCAGGCCGGTTGCTTCCGAAATAGTTACATTCATGACAGTACATGTCCAATTTGTACGTACTAACCATTTTCAAGATTAAGGCCTAGATAGCCTCCATCACAAGGAGGACAGCTCATGAAAGCCTATCATCTCACGGGAAACGCCGATCCGAAGCTCGCCGCCGTCACCCGGCCCGATCCGGTCGCCGGGCCCGGCCAGATCCTGATCGATCTGAAGGCGGCGTCGCTGAATTACCGCGATCTGCTGCAGGCCGGCTCGGTCTCCGGCATCATTCCGTTGTCGGACGGCGCGGGCTTGGTGGCGGCCGTTGGAGCTGGCGTCAGCGTCTGGAAACCGGGCGACCGGGTCGTGATCGGCTTCATGCCCGGCTGGGTGGACGGCGAGTTCAGCCAGGCCAAGCAGGACAGTTCGCTCGGCGGCGGAACGGTCGACGGCGTGTTGGCCCAGCGCATCGCGGTCGCCGCCGACGCCGTCGTGCGCATCCCCGAGGGCATGAGCTTCGAGGAAGCCGCCTGCCTGCCCTGTGCGGGCGTCACCGCCTGGGCCGCGCTGTTCGAACGCCGCCCGGTGCAGCCGGGGGAGACCGTGCTGCTGCTCGGCACCGGCGGCGTCTCCATCTTCGCGTTGCAACTGGCCAAGCTGGCCGGCGCAAGGGTGATCATCACCTCCAGCTCCGACGAGAAGCTGGCGCGGGCGAAGGCCCTGGGCGCCGACCATCTGATCAATTACCGCGCCACGCCGGATTGGGCGGCCGAGGTCTTGAAGCTCACGGGCGGGCTGGGCGCGGATTTTTCGGTCGACATCGGCGGCCCCGGCACGCTGAACGAAACCTTGAAGGCCGTGCGCTCCGGCGGGCGGATCTCGCTGATGGGCGTGCTGACCGGCTTCAACGGCCCGATCGACACGGTCTCGATCCTGCGCAAGCGCATCACCCTGCAGGGGATCTATGTCGGCTCGGTCGCCATGCTCGGCGCGCTCGCGCGCGCGCCGATCAAGCCGGTGATCGACCAGAGCTTCGCCTTCGAGGACGCTGAAAAGGCCTACGCCACGCTGGTGGGGGCCGGGCATTTCGGCAAGCTGGTCATCCGAATCGCCGATTAGCCTTAAAGCGGCGCCTCGCCATCGAATTCGGCGCGGCGCCGCCGATAGGCCAGGGCGATCATCACGCCCTTCAGCGGCCTGAGCATGCCCATCGCCCCACCCAGAATCAGCGGCGGCCACAAAAGCGCATGCAGCCACATCGGCGGTTCATACTTGGCCTCCACCATCAGGGCGGCGACCACGATCAGAAAACCCAGCAGGAAGATGATCAACACGGCCGGCCCGTCGCCGCTGTCGTGACGCGAAAGATCCAGACCGCATGTCTCGCAGGACGGGCGCACGGTCAGAAATCCTGCGAACAGCTTGCCTGCGCCGCAGCGCGGACAGCGGCAGGCCAGGCCTGTCGCGGAAGGGGAGGGGGTCACGCGGCCTCGCAAAAAAAGCGATTGGAACAAAAAAAGTACGCTTGACAAAAATCAAGTGAAGTTAGATAGATAAGGGACATTGTTAAACCTCTCTCGAAGGCGTTGACGGGCATGGCTGGGGCCGCTGTTGTGGATCGCGAGCGTTTGTTGAAGCTCTTGTCGCTGATCGACAGCGACCAGGACGGGGAGGCGCTCGCCGCCGCCCGCAAGGCCGCTTCGATGCTGCGCGAAGCCGGCATGGGCTGGGACGAGGCGCTCGGTCTTGGCGGCGGATCCAACCGCAAATGGTCGCATGCCCTCGATCTCTCCGGTCAATATCTGGCGGAGCTGCGCCGCCGGGTCGCGGCCGAGCGCCAGTTGGAGCAATGGCGCCGGCTCGCCCAAACCTATCAGCTGGAGGCCGAGCGCGCCCGCGCTGGATTGGCGGCGTCGTCAGCCTCCGAGGCCCGCGGCGACGCCCTGGGCCATCCGCTGCTCGACCAATTGCTGAACGACCGCCGGCTTTCGCCCGCCGCCCGCGCCCGGGTGGAGGCGATCGCCACCTGGTTCCGTCGCTCCAAGATGCTGACCCACGCCGAGGAAAGCGACCTGGAGAGCCTGGCGCGCGGTCTGCAGCGGGCGGCCTGACCGCCCTCTTGATGCCATCCCGCAAGCTCGCGCTGCTGCTCGCCGTCGGCGCGTTGTTGGGATCGAGCGCCAACATCACGAAGCTTGGGCTTTTGGCGGGATGGACGCCGGTCGCCTTTCTGTTCTGGAGCATGCTGGGCGCGGGCGTCTGTCTGATGGCGCTCGCCGTCGCGGCTGGCGTTAAACCGCGCTTCAATCGCGAGGGCCTGCTCTACGCGCTGATCTCCGGCCTGATCAGCATCGCCGCGCCGAATCTGCTGGGCTACGCGGCGATTCCGCATGTCGGCGCCGGCTTCGTCGCCCTCAGCTTCGCCTTTCCGGCGATCCTCACCTACGCGATGGCGTTGTCGCTTCGGATGGAGACGTTCGCCGTGGTTCGCGCCGGCGGCCTGCTCTGCGGCTTCCTGGGTATTGTCACCCTGGCGCTGACCAAGCCTCAGAACGCCGTCAGTATCTCGCCCTGGGCCTTCGCCGCCCTCGCCGCCCCGCTGTTCCTGGCGATGGGCAACATCTATCGCACGCGCCGCTGGCCTGCGGACGCCGCGCCCTTGTCGCTCGCGCCGGGGATGCTGTTGGCCGGCGCAGCCTTGGTCAGCGTCTTCGCCGCTCTGTTTGGCTTCTCCATCGGCGCGCCGACGCTTGGCGCGGGCGCGGGATA
>JBMLRS010000389.1:0-1768 GCA_049240905.1 Elsteraceae bacterium | reverse complement strand
AAATGTCGAAGCTGGTCGAGGACAAGCTGGGCATCAAGCTCCTGTCCGTCATGTATCTGGGCAAGCGGCAGATCAATCTGCGCACCGACAAGGAGATCAGGACTCCGGCCGACATGGCAGGCTTGAAGCTGCGCATGCCGCCGTCCGAAGCTTGGCAGTTCCTGGGGCGCGCGCTCGGCGCTAATCCGCTGCCGATGGCGTTCACCGAACTGTACACCGCCCTCCAGTCCGGCGCGATCGACGGTCAGGACAATCCGCTGCCGACCAACCGGGACTCCAAGTTCTTCGAGGTGACCAAGCAGATCGTGCTGACCAGCCATCTGGTCGATTGGAATTTCCTCACCCTCAGCAAGAAGGTCTGGGACCGCTTCACCCCGGCGCAGCAGGCGATCGTGCAGAAGGCGGCCGAGGACGCGAGCACGCAGGCGCGGCTGGCTCAATTGAAGCTGGAGGAGGAATTGGTCGCCTTCTTCAAGGAGAGGGGCCTGAAGGTCTATGAGCCGGACGTCGCGGCGTTCCGCGCGCATGTCCAGAAGGAATATCTCGCCTCCAAGTTCGCGGCCGACTGGCCTAAGGGCATGGTCGACAAGATCAACGCGATCCGGTGACGGGCGCTTCCCAGTGATCGTCGCTTCCGAAGGCGCGCCCTGATGCGGGCGACGCTGAAGTTCCTGCATAAGCGGGCCGAGGACGTGATGGTGGCGCTCGCCATCATCATGTTCGCGGCTTTCGTGATCCAGATCGGGTCCCGCTACCTGTTCAACGCGGGCACGGACTGGACCCATGAGCTGATTCTGATCACCTGGCTGTGGCTCATCTTCTGGGGGGCCGCCTTCTTCCTGGAAGATCGCGACCATGTGAAGTTCGACGTGCTCTACAATCTCGGGAACGAGAAGGCGCGCCGCGCGATGGCCCTGTTCACCGCCGTGGCGATGGTCGTGGGGTTCGGCTTCTCCGTCCCGGCCAGTTGGGACTTCATCTCCTTCAAGTCCATCCGTGGGTCCGACCATTTCCGGATCCGCCTTGATCTGATCTTCGGCGTCTACATGATCTTTCTGGCCGGCACGATCACCCACTACGCCCTGCGGGCGTGGCGGTTGGCGCGCGGCGACGCCATGTCTGCGCTGGAGCGGCAAGAAATCCAATGAGCGGACCCTTCTTCTGGTGCGTCGTCTCGCTGTTCGCGCTCGCCGGCATCGGCGCTCCGGTCGCGTTGTCGATGATCGTGTCTTCGATCATCTATCTGGTGCTGAAGGGGCAGGACGTCGGCCTGGCGGCGGAGCAGATGATCCAGGGGCTCTATGACGGGTTCCTGCTGCTGGCGATCCCGCTGTTCATCATCGCCGCCAACATCATGAACGCCGGCACGATCTCGGAGCGGCTGCTGAATTTCTGTCTGGCGCTGGTCGGCCGGTTCAGGGGCGGCCTTGGCCATGTCAACGTCGTCGCCAACATGATCTTCGCGGGCATGTCCGGTTCGGCGGTCGCGGACGCCGTCGGCCTGGGCAAGATCATCATCGGCATGATGCGGAAGGACAATCGGTACTCCGCCGGCTACGCCGCCGCGATCACGGCGGCGGCGTCGACCATCGGGCCGATCATTCCGCCCTCGATCCCCATGGTGATGTACGCGCTCGTTTCGGACACCTCCATCGGCTATCTGTTCCTGGGCGGCTTCGTGCCTGGCGTGATGATGGGGATCGCGCTGATGCTTCTGAACGCCCGGCAGGCGCGCCGCGAAAACGTGCCCCTGGAGCCGCCGGTTCCC
>JBMLRS010000388.1:5139-5865 GCA_049240905.1 Elsteraceae bacterium | reverse complement strand
TGTTGGTGCCCCAGAAGGCCGCGAACTTGCGGAACAGATAGGCGCCCTCGTTCGAGAATTTGGCCGAGCCCAGCCAGTAGACCGAGTCAGGGCCGGACTTCTCGCGGATCGCCAGCATCTTCTTCGACAGCTCGTCGATCGCCTGATCCCAGGAAACGCGCTTCCATTGCCCGCCTTCCAGCTTCATCGGGTATTTCAGGCGGCGGTCGCCATGGACCAGTTCGCGGACCGACGCGCCCTTGGCGCAGTGCGTGCCCATGTTGATCGGGCTGTCCCAAGCAGGCTCCTGGCCGACCCAGACGCCGTTGGAGACTTCGGCGATGACCGAACAACCGACCGAGCAATGGGTGCAGATGTTCTTCTTCAATTCCACCGCGGCGCCGGCGCTGGGCGGCGGGCCGGCTTCGGCGCGCTTCACCAAGCCCGAGCTCATCGCGCCAACCGCGGCGAGGCCGCCGGCGGCGAGGCCGGATTGCTTCAGGAAGCCGCGACGATCGACGGTGGCGGCGGCCATGGCGGCGCCAAAGCCGCCCAGACGAGTGCGCGACGCGGCGCCGGATGTTTTCTTGACCAGCATGGCGATGCCCCTCAGCGACGGTTCAGTTCATAGAATTTTTTGACGTGCTCGCTTTCGCGATAGCGCCGCTTCTTGCGCTCGGTCGCGCTCTCGACCTTGGCCTGCGCCTCGCCGACGCCGATCGCCGCGGCCGCGGCTCCCACCGTCGC
>JBMLRS010000388.1:0-5129 GCA_049240905.1 Elsteraceae bacterium | reverse complement strand
AGCGTTTTCAGCAGGTTGCGTCTTCCTAGCTGGCTGGCTTGGTTGACTTCCGTCATCGCCTTCTCCCTTGTGATCGGCCCGGCCTCAAGCGGCGAGCGCGAACGCCTCTTGTTCAATCGTCATGAAAATGCGGCCGAACCGGCCTACGGCTTTGTAGAACCGAGCCGCCTCGGCTTTCTCGAGATCGCGGAACAACCCATCGACCCATGGGGCCAGGTGGGCTTCAAAAAACCGCCGCTGCTCCGCCAGATCGATCGCTTCGTCCGAAATCAACGTGCGCATGACCTCGCAGAGCACCGCGATGTGATCCTCCGGCTCGGACACCGACTCGTCGCGCGCCAAACCGAGCCGCGCCATGTCGGCGCGCACGCGCGCCAGCGGCTTCTCGTGCAGGAAGCCCGTCCGATAATAGGATGCGTAGGGGGCCAGTTCGCCGCGCACCAACCCGATGAACAGCGTCTGATATTCAGCGTCCACGGCCTCGGCGTCCGCCCCGCTGGCCGCCGCCGCGATTCCGTTGAGCGACACGCCGAAGGGCGATCCGTCGCCCTCCAGCGTCGACAAGCGCTTGAGATCCTCCGCCGAAGGCGGGCGCGCCAGCAGGCTCGCCAGCAGCCCATAGCATTGCGCGCGGTTCTGATCTTCCTCGCTGAGGCTGGGGGCGGTGGCGTCCGAGGCCGCGAAAAGATCCGGACGCAGCTCCGCGCGCGTCACCGCGCCGCCGGTCGCCGCTTCAATGGCGATCGCCTGCTCCGCCGGCACATGTTCGGCGCGGTTCAGCCAGTGCCAAACGTTGGCCTGCTTCAGTCCTAATTTGCGTGCGAGCGCGGATTGCCCACCGGCGATCTCCACGGCCCGCTCCAGCGCGGAGTGATCCATATCGCGGTCATGTGACAAGCGGTCCACCGCGTCAAGCGGCTACAAACAGCTTAGTAGGGCGTGATCAGGAGGGTAAAGCGCCGCCATGACGTGGGCGCCGCAACACTGGCTCCGCGGGCTTGGCCAGGGGTTCCTTGGAGTTTGCGGCATGCTGCAATGCAGCAATCTGGTTGTCGCCGACGGAGTCAGTCGCCAACGCCGCAGGACGGGGTGCGACAATAATTTCACCCTGGTCCTCGTCATCGGGCGCCTCGGCGATTGCGGTCGGTCCCTCGGGCCCAGTCCCTGGCCCAGTCCCTGGCCCAGTCCCTGGCGCTGTCCCAGGGGCAGTCTCAGGCGCGGCCGCCGGTTGGGGCTCGGGCTCCGGATCAGGTTCAGGGCGATTGATCACGCGGCTCAGAAGCGCCTGCACGTCGTCGGTGGGCAGCAGGGCCCCGTAGCCCGGCGCGTTGAAGTCCCAGTCATAATCAGCCATCTCCTTGAAGGTGGAGATCAGCGGGTCGGAGAGCCACGCTTGGCGCAGCGCCGCGTTGGTCAGAGCCGACGGGACGCCGGGGCGCAGGAAGGCCGTGTAATCGCTGTCCGCGGTCAGGCTTTCGATCGACGGCAGGCTCGCCGGGTCGAAGGGTTCGATTGGCGGCGCCGCGTCCGGCTTCGCGTCCGCGCCGTCGGCCGGGGCGGTCTCCTGCGCTTCGGCCTTGGCCGCAAGCTTGCGCTCGGACCAGCGGCGCAGGAAGCCGGCGCGGTCAATCGTCATCGTCGGGGCTCGCGGCGCGGCGACGGCGGCCCAGCGCTTCGGGGTCCGCGCGGTCGCGCTTGCGTTTGAAGGTCTCCTGCTCGCGGTGGTTCTCGGCGACGTAGGCCGAGACCCACTCGAAGATCTCCGGCGGCATCGGCACCGGCTCAACGATGTCGTCGCCGGAATCGTTCAGCGCATGCGCCTCGCCGGGGCAAACCGTCGCCTTCAGCAAGGTCACGCCAGGCTCCGCTTCGGTCCGGCGCAGGATCACATAGACCGCCGGCTTCTCGCTCTCGATGTTGTATTTGTAGGTCTCGGTCTCGCGCGGATAGAGCGCGAGAGAGTCGGTCCCCGCGTAGAAGCGAGTGTAGTCCGCCTCTTCGGCCAGAACCGTCCAAGGCGGCGTCTCCACCGCGCCGGGCAACACCAGGGCAGGTTGCCAGCGATGGGTCGCCCAGGGGCTGTCGATCACCAACCGGTCGACCAGGACAGTCACGGGAAACAGCGTCGCCGCCATGCTCAGGTCGCCCGCGCCAGAGGAAGATTCGCCAGCAAATTCTGGCCTTTCAGCCGCAGCGCCCCGGCCTCGGTCATCGCCGCGCCCAGATAGACCGGACGGCCGGCGACCCGCGGCAGCATCTGGGCGGGATCACGGAACTCCAGCCGGAACAAAGCCACCACGCGGGCGAGCCGCGCCTCGTCCACTGGCTTCGCTTCGAACAGATCGTTCATCACCGCGCTCGCCTCCGCGTCCAACCCGACATGCCAGGACCATCTTTCGTCCGAGATCCGCGCGACTGGCTGGACCTGCACGGCGGCGCCCAGCAGATGGGCGACCCAGGCCTCCAGCACGCGGGCCAGCGCGTCGAGCCCGGGCCGCCCGAAGGTCAGATCGAGCACCATGTCGAACCGCTCCGACCGCTCCCAATAGAGGGCCTTGTTGTCCTCGGTCATCACGTCCAGTTCGACCGAGCGCGGGGCGGTCCCGCTTTCGATGATCAGACGGCCCAGATCGCCGAGCCCGCCGGTGCGCGCGTGCATCTCCACCGTCTCTTCATCCGCCGCCAGGATCGCGCCGTCCTGAATCGTCACTTTCTGCGGGCGGAACAGCAGCTCCGCCGCGCGCAGACGCATCGGGTCCTCCACGCCGTCCAGCACGCCGCGCAGCACGGCGTGGATCATCTGATCCAGGAACATCGGCGGGAAGCCGGGATTGCCGTTGCGCGCGAGATCGACCAGCCCGGCCTCCAGCGTGCCGTGGCGAACCAGCCAATCGCGATATTTCAGGGCCACCTGATAGTTCTCGCGCGCGTCCGGATCGGCCAGAGCGCCCAGCCGGTTGGCGGAGACCGCCTCGCGCGGGTTCTTCAGCAGGGCGGCGTGCAGAGTCCGTTCGGCGGCGCAGCTTTCTTCGATCGGCGCCAACTCGGGCCGCGCCAGATACGCCTTCAGATAAGCGTCGGTGACCTGTAGCCGGCCGTTCTCGTCGGGATCGAGGAAGTGATAGCCGGAGGAGCGCCAGAAATCAGTCATGATCCTCCACCAGATCCCAGATGCGCGCGTGAGCCTCGCCGCGCGGGGGCATGACCACGCGAAAGCGTTCGACCACGCCGTCCGCGGTCATCTCTCGCTCCACGCACAGCAGCGTGTTGACCGGGCCGTCGCACAGACCGACCGCGAAATCCAGCTCGCTTTCGGCCGCCGCCAGCGCCTGATCGCGATCCGGCGCGCCGTAGGCGTCGATCAGATGGCGCGCCAGCGCGTCGCGCGCGGCGGCGAACGCGGCGTCGTCGATCTCCGCCACCATGGTCACGGTCGACCAACCAAAGCTGCTCAGTCCCAAAAAGCCGGAGCGAAAGGCCTGGCGTCGTTTGCCGCCCATGGTTTCCGGCGCGTCGTCGGCGAAGGCGAAGCCGCCGGGGATGGCCCATTCGCCGGGCTCCGCCGCGCGCTCGAAAACGCGGGCGTCGGTTCCGTCCAACCGCACCGTGCGCAGCATCCGGCGGGTCACGTCAGCACGCCCAGCAGGCGCAAGCGGGTCGGGTCCAGCGGTTCGGTCGAGTCGACCGAGCGCGCGCGCCAAGAGGCGAGGGCCGGCGTCAGGCCTTCCTCCGATTGCCAGCGCGCGACCCAGGACAGCAGATGGCGGCTGATCGCCTCCAACAGTTCGACTTGGCCGATGTCGTCCGCGCCTTCCTCGGCGAGATTGGTCAAATCCGGGCGAGCCCCGGGGGCGTCATCCTCCCAGTTCGCGGCCATGTCGACCTTCAGGCTCAACACCATCCAGTCGGGAACGGCGTCGGCCGGCGCGTCGGCCGCGGCGATGGCGAGATGGGCCACGGCGCCGCCGTTCAGCAGGATGCGGTTCGGCCAGCCGAAGGCGACCGGCAATTGCGGCGGGGTCAGGGCCGCCAGCGCGTCGCCCACCCCGACCGCCGCGACGATCAGGATCTCGAGCGACGGGACGAGCGGGGCGTCCGGACGCAGCAGCAGCGCGATCCGCAGATCCGGACAGTCCGAATCCCAGAACAGCGCGCCTTCCTCTTCCCCGCCGCGCGCCGCGCGCAGGGCGGCCGCCGTCGGGTCGGCGCCGGGCGTCTGATGCAGGGAGTAGACGGGCGGAAGGCGCGGCGCCTCGTGATCTGTGGTCAGCGTCATGGGCTAGAAATGGGATCCCCTGCGCGGCGCGCAATGCAGCAGTTCATTCGCAGAACATCGTAAAACGCAATCCCATTCGACTTTTGGGCCGCAGGGGCGTAGAATTCAGCTCTTCTGTGAGTATCGCGGCGTCGCCGCCCCGACCCTTCGTCGGGGGCGATCGTCATTTCGCCGCGTTCACTTGTCCCATCCACTATAGCGGAGGTTCCGCGTGTCAAAAGAAGATCTGATCGAGTTCCAGGGCGCCGTTCTGGAAGTGCTGCCCGACGCACGTTTCCGCGTGCAACTGGATAACGGCCACGAAGTGATGGCCTACACCTCCGGCCGCATGAAGAAGAACCGCATCCGCACCCTGGCGGGCGATCGGGTCACCGTGGAGATGACTCCCTATGATCTGACCAAGGGTCGGATCACCTTCCGCCATAAGGACGAACGCGCGGTGATGCCGCGTCCGACGCCGCGTCCGCAGTATCGCGGCCGCTAAGTATCGGCGGAGGCCGGCGTGCTGATCGCCCAGATCACCGACCTCCATGTCCGGCCGCCGGGCATGACCGCCAACGGCTTCGTCGAGGTGAACGCCATGCTCGAGGCGGCGGTCGCCTCGTTGTTGAGCCAGACGCGCGCGCCCGACCTCGTGCTGGCGACCGGCGACCTCACGGACAACGGCCTGATCGAGGAATATCAGGAGCTGCGGCGCATCCTCGCGCCGTTGCCGATGCCGGTCTATCTGATCCCCGGCAATCATGACCGGCGGGAGAACATCCGGGCGGTCTTCGCGGATCACGCCTATCTGCCGGCCGACGGCTTTCTGAACTATGTGGTCGAAGGCTGGCCGGTTCGCCTGATCGGCCTG
>JBMLRS010000387.1:0-3698 GCA_049240905.1 Elsteraceae bacterium | reverse complement strand
AGCGCTACGAGGTTCAACAGCAAGGTCGCCACCGCCGCCCCTTGCACGACCTGGATCAAGCGGGCAGGCGAAAAGTCTTCAAGCAGCGCGCCGAACAGGAAGGCGCTGCCGATCATGCCGAACAGCAGCATGACGTACATCAGGCCAACCACTTTCGGCTGAGATTCGATGGGCGAGAGGTCGGTCGCAAGCGCGAGCCCGACGGTCTGGGTGGTGTGCAGCCCCGCTCCGACCAGCAGAAAGGCGAGCCCGGCCCCGGCCTGTCCGATCCAGACGGGCCAATTCCCCGCCTCGCCGCCGCCGGACAGGACGAGCAGGGCGAAGGGCATGATCGCCAGGCCGCCGAACTGAATCAGCGTGCCCTTCCACATGAAAGGCACTCGCTTCCAGCCCAGGACGGAGCGGTGAGTGTCGGAGCGAAAGCCGATCAGCGCCCGCAAGGGCGCGAACATCAAGGGGAGCGAGATCATCACGGCGACCAGCGAGGCCGGCACGTCCAATTCAACGATCATCACCCGGTTCAGCGTGCCGACCAGCAGCACCAGCGCCATGCCGACGGAAACCTGGAAGAGGGAAAGCCGCAACAGGCGCGAGAGCGGCAGATCTGGCGTCGCGGCGTCCGCGAACGGCATGAAGCGGGCTCCAACGGAAGCCAGCCCCTGGATCATCTTTCTACTGACGGGATTCATGACGTGGGCGATTCCTTGGGGAAGCCTCTTCGATCAGCAATACGCCAGGCCGGAAGCGAGCGGTCGATGGTCCAGCCCCTCGACCGCTCGGCCCCGTGTTATGTCCGCGAGGTTATTTGAGCATCGCGATTTTTGGCGGCGATGCGTCTGGCGAGACCTGCCCCACGACCTTGGCCTTGGCGTTCCCGTTCAGGAAGGCCGGGAACCAGGTCGTCTGGGTGAGAATGGCCGCATGCGTCAGCAAGGAGGCGGTGGCCACCCCGACGAAGAACAGTGGGATGCCGACAGTCGGCTTAACCACCAACCACATTTTTCCATAGATCATCGCAATGCTCCTAATGTAGCCAGGGTGAATAGATGTAGGCCAGGAGATGCGCGATCAGTGAAACCGCGCCGAAAATCCGGGTCCCATCAATTAGATTGCGGTGCAGCTCCTCGGCTTGCGCCAAAGTCAGACCGGTTAAGTAAACTTTTTCTGTGTCTTCTGACATTTTGATCCTCCCGAGGAGATCGAATGCTTTATCGTGCGCGCCCCGCACGAGGGGTCGATGTAGTGGACTCGATTGCAGCCTTGACCCTATGAGGCGCTTCTCGAACCATCGCATCTGCTGGGGTTGGCCCTTGGATGGCGACGGGCGGAGCGGCGTCTGCGCGGGTCCGCTGCCCAATCCGATCAATGTAAAAAACATGTGACGTATTGTCGCGTCCAGTTTTTGTTACAGTTCGAAAGCTCCGCCTGTCAATAGGCGCGCGGCCTCCATCAGCGGAGCGCGACGCTCCGCTGATCAAAAAATGCGCAAATTTGACGAACTGTTGCTTTCGGGACGCGCTCTTACGCGGCGGCGGGGCCGAGCAGCGCCTCGATCTCGCCGGCCAACTCGGAAGGTTTGGTCTGCGGCGGAAACCGCCCGATCACCTTCCCGCTGCGTCCGATCAGGAACTTGGTGAAGTTCCACTTGATGCCGGAGCCGAGCATCCCGCCCTTCTGGCTCTTGAGATAGGCCCAGAGCGGATGCGCGTTGGAGCCGTTGACGTCGATCTTCGCGAACATCGGAAAACTGACGTCGTAGCGCGTGCTGCAGAAGGTCTTGATCTCCGCGCTGGATCCGGGCTCCTGCGATCCGAACTGATTGCAGGGAAAACCCAGAACATTGAAGCCGCGCGCGTGGAAGCGGCGCTGCAACGCCTCCAGCCCCTCATATTGATTGGTGAAGCCGCACTGGCTGGCGGTGTTCACGATCAGCAGCACCTGGTCCTTATAGATCTCCAGGCTTTCAGCTTCGCCATCCAGGCGTTTGGCGGAGAAGCGGTAGATCTCGGACATGGGGCGGGCTCCGGCGACGAGGCTTTGGGTTCGTCAAAAGTGGCGCGCGGACCAGCTTTCGTCCAGGCCCCGCGGTGCGCTCAGGCGCCGAGCCGCAACCCGGTCTGCGGATCGAACAGATGCAGCCGCTCGACCGGGAGCGCGATCGAAAGCAGCGTCGGCCGATAGCCGTCCGCGGCCGGCCCTTGAGCCACGAACTCCACCCCGTCCAGCTTGCCGTGATGCAGGCTGGCTGCGCCGATCTCCTCGGTGAACTCGATCTCGACGTCCAACCCGCCCTCAGGGACGATGGTCACGTCCTCCGGCCGCACGCCGACCAGAACCTCGCGGCCGGGCGCGGCGTCGAAGGCCTGCGGATCGAACGGGATCTTCCAGCCGCGCCCGGCCTGCGCCACGCCGCGCTCCAGGATCTTGGCCGGGATCATGTTCATCGGCGGCGACCCGATGAAGCCGGCGACGAACAAGGTACGCGGCGCGGCGTAAACCTCCGACGGCCGACCGACCTGTTCGACCTTCCCCTTGTTCATCACCACCAGCGTGTCGGCCAGGGTCATGGCCTCGATCTGGTCATGCGTCACGAACACCGACGTGGTGGCGAGGCGCTGATGCAACCGGCGGATCTCATGGCGCATCTGCACCCGCAGCTTGGCGTCCAGGTTGGACAGGGGCTCGTCGAACAGGAAGACCTTCGGCTCGCGGATCATCGCCCGACCCATCGCCACGCGCTGACGTTGCCCGCCGGACAGCTGGCCCGGCTTGCGGTCCAGGTAGTCCGCCAACCCCACGGTCGCGGCGATCTTCTCCACCCGCGCGCGCCGCTCGGTCCTGGGCACGCCCGCCACGCGCAGCGCGTAGCCGATGTTGTCGGCCACGGTCATATGGGGGTAGAGCGCGTAGTTCTGGAACACCATCGCGCAGCCGCGCTCCCGCGGCTCCAGCTTGTTGACGACGGTTCCGCCGATCGCGATCTCGCCGGCGCTGATCTCCTCCAACCCGGCGATCATGCGCAGCAGGGTGGATTTCCCGCAGCCGGAAGGCCCGAGGATCACGACGAAGCTGCCTGAGTCGAAGCTCAGGTCGACGCCGTGCAGGATCTCGGTCTTGCCGTAGGATTTGCGCGCGCTGCGGATCTGGATGTCTGACATCTGGCCTCTGTCTGATGGGTTATTTGTCGGTGTTGACCAGGCCGCGCACGAAGTAGCCCTGCATGAACACCACCACCAGCAGCGGCGGGATCATCACCAGAAGCGTCGCCGCCATCGCCTCGTTCCACACCGGCGGCGCGCCGAAGCTCGGTCCGGGCACGAGTTTCTTCAACTGCATGGTGGCCGTGGTCATCTCGGGATCGGTCACGATCAGCAGCGGCCAGAGATATTGGTTCCAGGCATAGACGAACATGATCGTCGCCAGCGCGGCCATGTTGGTCTTGGACAGAGGCAGGAGGATCTGGACGAAGAAGCGCAGAGCTCCCGCCCCATCCATCTTGGCGGCTTCGGCGAGCTCGTCCGGGATGGTCATGAAGAACTGGCGATAGAGAAAAGTGCCGGTCGCCGTCGCCACCAGCGGCAGGATCAGGCCGGTGTAGGTGTTGAGCAGATTCACTTCCGGGAAAGTCACCGCGAAGCCCAGAAAGTCGAAGATCGTCTGGAACGGGCTCATGACATTGCTGGCCACGGCGTAGGTTG
>JBMLRS010000386.1:0-16796 GCA_049240905.1 Elsteraceae bacterium | reverse complement strand
CGTCGCTGGGCTTGTAGCTGCGGCCAGGATCCGCCAGCAGCACGGTGACGCCCGCGCGCGAAGAAGCGCGGCCCCACGCCGTCACCGCCTCCGCCAGCGGCCGCTCGTAGCACATGTCGCCGAACAGCAGGATGTCCGCCGGCGGCGGCGCGTCGATCGCGATGCGATCCAGGATCTGCAGGGTCACGCCATTGGCCGCCGCGTTGAGCGCGAGCGCCGCCCGGGCGTAGGCGTCGATGTCGACCGCGACCACGCGCGCGCCGGCCATGGCGGCGGCGATCGCCGTGACGCCGCCGCCGGCGCCGAAATCCAGCACCCGGCGATCGCGCATCATCTCCGGTCGATCCAGGCAGAGCCGCGCGAGCGCCTGCCCGCCCGGCCAGGCGAAGGCCCAATAGGGCGGCGGCAGATCGATCTCCTCCATGTCGGACTCGGTCGCCTGCCAGAGCGCCAGCGCCGCGTTGGCGAGATGCAGCCGCAGCTCCGGCACGAGGCTGGGCGGGCCCAGCCGGGTTTCGCGCAGGATGAAGTCGGTCTCCCGATCCGGATGGGTCATCCGATCGCGCGCGCGGCGATCAAGCCCAGCAACAAGATCCAGCCGAGCTGGGCGTTGGAGCGGAACAGCTTGAGGCAAACCGCCGGATCGTCGATGTCCAACCGCTTCAACTGCCAGACGAAATGCGCCGCGCAGCCGACGACGCCGATCCAGAACGGCCAGGCGACCTCGGCCAGAACGCCGGCGAGGCTCGCCAGCGCCAACATCCCCACGAAGAACCCGCCGATCCAGACGGGCGAGTTGGCGCCCAGCCGCAGGGCGGTCGACTTGACCCCGATCTTCACGTCATCCGCCTTATCCTGATGGGCGTAGATCGTGTCGTACCCCAAGGTCCAAACAAAGCCGGCGGCGTAGAGCGCGATCGCGGCTGGCCAGTAACTCCCGTCCGCCGCGGCGTAGCCGACCGGGACGCCCCAGTTGAAGGCGACGCCCAGCACCGCCTGGGGCCACCAGGTGATCCGCTTCATCAGGGGATAGACCACCACGACGCCGACGATCGCGAAGCCCAGGATGATCGCCCGCTCGTTCAACGAGACCAGCACCACCAGCCCCAGCAGCAGTTGCAGGACCAAAAGCACCAGCGCGCCCTGCACGCTGACCCGGCCGGACGGCAGGGGACGGGTCGCGGTGCGCGCGACCTGCGCGTCGAACTTGCGGTCCATAAGATCGTTGATGGTGCAGCCGGCGCCGCGCATCGTCACCGCGCCGATCCCAAACAGCAGGTAGAGCCGCCAGTCCAGGCTGCCCGCCAGCGCCAAGCCCCACCAGCAGGGCAACAACAGCAGCCAAGTGCCGATCGGACGATCCAACCGCATCAATTCGGCGTAGGCGCGCGCCGGCTCCGGCAGCCGCGCCACCCATCCCGCTTCGAACCGATCCGACGCGCTCGCGGTCATGCTATTCTCCGCCGCCTTCATGTTTCAGGATTTCGACTCTGTCCAGCTTACCACGCTTATGGGCGCCTGCGGCGCTTCACCACGGCGCCCAAGTCGCCCTCGACGACGCCCGCGCGCATTATCTCCGCCATGTCATGCGCTTGAGCGACGGGGCCAGCCTGTCCGTGTTTAACGGAACTGACGGCGAATGGCGCGCCTCTCTTCAAACCATCGGCAAACGCGGCGCGGCGCTGCTCGTTCAGTCCAATCTTCGCCCGCCCAAGCCGGAGCCGGGCCCCTGGCTGCTGTTCGCGCCGGTCAAGCGCGCGGCGACCGATCTGATCCTGGTCAAGGCGGTCGAGCTTGGGGTGGAGCGGATCCAGCCGATCCAGACGCGGCGCACCAACGCCGAGCGGATCAACCATGACCGGCTTACCGCGCAAGCGATCGAGGCGGCGGAGCAGTGCGAGCGCCTCACCCTGCCCACGATCGCGGAGATTGCGCCCTTCGAGTCGCTTCTCGCCAGTTGGCCGGCGGAGCGGCGCTTGTTCATCGCCGATGAGTCGGGCGCGCGATCGAACGAGGCGACGATTCCCTCCCTGGCGCAGGCCGTTGCGGGCGAGGCGCGCGGGCGGCCGTGGGCGTTGGCGATTGGCCCTGAAGGCGGTTGGGCGCAGGGCGAGCTTGACGCCTTCCGAGATTCCGCCTTTGTTACCGCCATAGCGATGGGTCCTCGGGTCCTGCGCGCCGAGACCGCAGCGTTGGCCGGATTGGCCGTTCTCCAGGCGCTGCTCGGCGATTGGTAAGCGCCCTTCCCGTTCCCGCGACCCCTAACCTTTTTTCGATCCGGGAGCTCAGATGGCATCACCCCCAAGCGCAGGCGGTCGTCCGCTCGCCGGCAAACATGAGCTGATGGAGTACATCGCCAGCGGCGAGAAGCCGCCGGAGCAATGGCTCATCGGCACCGAGCATGAGAAATTCGTCTTTCGGCTCAGCGACAATCAGCGCGTGCCCTATGAGGGGCCGGACGGAATCCGCGCTCTGCTGAACGGCCTCGCCCGCTTCGGCTGGGAGCCTGTGCTGGAGGGCGGCAATCCGATCGCGATGACCCGCGACGGCGGCTCCATCAGCCTGGAGCCGGGCGGGCAGTTCGAGCTGTCCGGCGCGCCGCTCAGCACGCTGCACAAGACCTGCGACGAGGTGAATCAGCACCTGCGCGAAGTGAAGGAAGTGTGCGAGGAGCTGGGCCTCGGCATGCTCGGCGTCGGCTTCGACCCGAAATCCACCCGCGCCGACGTGCCCTGGATGCCCAAAGGCCGCTACAAGATCATGCGCGCCTACATGCCGAAGGTCGGCTCGCTCGGCCTGGACATGATGCTGCGCACCTGCACCGTTCAGGTGAACCTCGACTTCGCCTCCGAAGCCGACATGGTCAAGAAGTTCCGCGTCTCATTGGCCTTGCAGCCTCTGGCGACCGCGTTGTTCGCAGCCTCCCCCTTCACCGAGGGCAAGCCGAACGGCTTCAAGAGCTATCGCAGCCATATCTGGACCGACACCGATCCTGACCGCTGCGGCATGCTGCCCTTCGTGTTCGAGGATGGGTTCGGCTATGAGCGCTACGTCGACTATCTGCTCGACATGCCGATGTACTTCGCTTACCGCGACGGCCAGTACATTGACGCCAGCGGCCAATCCTTCCGCGACTTCATGGCCGGGAAGCTGCCGGCGCTGCCGGGCGTGGTCGCCACCCGCGGCGACTTCATCGACCACATGTCGACTGCCTTTCCGGAAGTCAGGCTGAAGAAATATCTGGAGATGCGCGGGGCCGACGGCGGCCCCTGGCGCCGGCTGTGCGCTTTGCCCGCCTTCTGGGTCGGGCTGCTCTACGATGATCTGCCCTTGGACGCCGCTTGGGACCTGGTGAAGGACTGGACGGTGGAGGAGATGCAGACCCAGCGCGACCTCGCCCCCCGCATGGGCCTGGACACGCCGTTCCGCGGGGAGACCTTGCGCGATCTCGCCACGCGCGTGCTGGCGATGGCGCGGGAGGGGCTGCGGCGGCGCGCGCGGATGAGTTCTTCAGGCGAGGACGAGACGCATTTCCTCGACACGCTGTTCGCGATCGCGGGCTCCGGGCGAACCCTGTCCGACGAGTTGTTGGAGGAGTTCCACGGCGCCTGGGACCATGACGTGAACGAGATCTATCGCAGCCACGCGTACTGACCCGAAGGTGAAGGTCGGCCTCGGTCAGCCGAGGTCCGACTCCTGCTTCAAACGGATCACCGCTTCCGGCGAGATCGCCGGCGACATGTAGAAGCCTTGCGAGAAATCGCCCCCCAGCTCGGTCAGTTCGTGGGCCTGGGCTTTGGTCTCCACGCCCTCGATCACCGAGCTCAAGCCAAGATCCGACGCCAGGGAAATGATGTTCTTGATCAGAATGAACTGACGACGGTTCTCCAGCAGGTCGTCGGTCAGGCTCTTGTCGATCTTGAGGGTCGTGACCGGCAGCGAGGCGATCCGCGTCAGATTTGATTGATCGCGGCCGAAATCGTCGACCGCGAGATTGAAGCCCAGCTCGCGGATGCGCAGCAGCTGTTCCACGACATGGTCGGACACCACTTGCCTGTCCGTGACTTCAAGTTCGATCCGTTGGGGCGGAATGCGATAGAGCTCGCTGCGCGCCACCAGATTCTCGATGAAGCCATCGGCTTCGAGCTCCACCGGCGACACATTGATCGCCATCGTGAGGTCATAACCGGCGCCGAGCCAGCCCTGCATCACGGCCAGGGAGCGGTCGATCAGCCAACGCCCAAGCGGCAGGATCAGCCTGGTCGCTTCCGCGACGGGGATGAACTCGTTCGGCTCGACCGCCCCCAGGGTCGGACTGGTCCAGCGCATCAGGGCCTCGACCCCCGCGACCCGTCCCGTGCGCAGATCGATCTTCGGCTGATAGAGCAGCTTGAACTCGGAGTCCGGATTGGCCGAGACGCTGCGCATGCTGTCTTCCAGCAGGCGGGCGCGAGAAGCGTCCTCGCGCATCTGCGACTCAAACTCCATGATCCCGCCCGGCGTGAGCCGTTTGGCCCATTTCATCGCCATGCTGGCGCAGCGCACCAGTTGGTGCGGGCCGTCGGCGTCCCTTGGATAGATCGCGACGCCGACCGACGTCGGGGTGTAGACCGCGCGCCCGTCGATGTCGAACGGCGCCTCGAACAAATTGCCCAGCCTGCCCAGAACCGCCGGCTCGTCGAACAGAACGAAGAAGCGGTCGCCGCTGCCACGCGCGATGACCGCGTCGTCCGACAACGCCTCGCTCAGGCGCGCGCCGTAGGCCCGCAGCAGCGACCGGGACCCCTCGTCCCCCAACATCGTCGCAAGCCCGCTGTAGCGGTCAATGTCAAGAAACGCCAAGCGAGGCGGCGTTCCGCCCACCACGTTGAATCGATTCATATGTTCGCGGATCACCAGCATGATCTCGTTGCCGGTGATCAATCCCGTGATCGGGTCTCGTTCGACGCCTGAACGGGCGCCCGCTCTATCAACTTCGCCCATTAGATGCACCAAGCCTTGGACATTGTTGATTCATACAACAGTTTCGATAGATCACGTAAATCTACTTCCGCCACTCGCATCAGCGGACCACGCAAAAAACGCGCGCGAGAGACCCGACCTAGTCGGAGCCCCTAATGCGCCCCATCTGGTTTCGGTTCGCTCAAATTAAATAGAAGCTTTAGTAAATAATTTCTTTCAACCGATTTTTATGTGATTCGATCCGACGTCAGACTCCCTGGATCGCGATCGCCCTGAAGCGAGCCGCGCCAGCGCGGGCCTCGCGCGCCACGACATATTCAGGGCTGTCGTAAAAGCGCTTCGCCGACTCGAAGTCCGGAAACTCGATCACCACGATCCGCTTAGGCGCTGGTTCGCCCTCCAACAGCACGCTCTCTCCGCCACGCACGATGAAGCGCCCGCCGTTCGCAGCGATCGCCCCAGGGCTCAAGGCCATGTAGCCCTTATACTTCTCCGGATCCGTGACTTCGACCTCGGCGATGACGTAAGCGACCATGATTTCCTCCTAGATTTGGCCCAATTATAGTGGACAGACCAATATCGCCCGGTAAAGTGCGACCCATCAAAGAATAGAAAAAAATCCAATCTTTGGGAGGATCGCCATGACCAAGCTGATGATCGGCGCGCTCGCCGGGGCGCTGGCGTGTTTCGCGCAGCCCGCGGACGCGCAACAATCGATTTATATACCCAACGTCGTCGAACTGTCAGGGGCTGGCGCCACGTCGGGCACGAACTGGCGAGACGGAATCATTCTCGCCGCTGAGGAGATCAACGCCAAGGGCGGATTGCTCGGCCGCAAGATCGAATTGGAGCATCTGGACACCCAGAGCGACGCCGGGATCAGCCGCGCGCAGATCCAGAAGGTGCTCGACCGCAATCCGTTCGTGGTGCTGGGGCCGGTCTTCTCAGGCTCGGTCCTGGTCGACATGGCGTTGACGACGCAAGCCGAAGTGCCGGAGATCGTCGGGGGCGAGGCGGCGGCCATCACCCAGAAAGGCAGCGCCTATATTTTCCGCACCTCTTTCGGCCAGCAGTTCAGCATGCCGAAGATCGCGAACTATCTGCGCGACGGGCTGAAGGCGAAGACGGTCGCCGTGGTCTGGGTGAACAACGACTTCGGCAAAGGTGGGCGTGATTCCTTCGTCCGAGAGATGGCGTCGCGTCAGATCAAGGTGTTGGCCGACATCTCCACGGAATCCGGCCAGGTCGATTTCGCGACCGACGTGGTGAAGGTGAAGAACGCCAACGCCGACGCGGTTTTCGTCTACACGAACGAAGACGAGAGCGCCCGCTTCCTGCGCGAGGCGCGCAAGCAGGGCCTCAAGACCCCGATGATCGGAGAGACCACCTTGCTCGGCCAGAAGGTCATCGAGCTCGCGGGCGAAGCGGCCAACGGCGTGCGCGGCCATGTCGGCCTGACCGTCGACGCCCCGATCCCGGCCGTGCAGGCCTTCGGCGAACGCTTCAAGAAGCGCTTCAACTACGTGAACGATCACAACGGCATCAAGGGCTACACCGCGATGTACACGGTGAAGCATGTCGTGGAGAAAACCGGCAAGTTCGATCCAAAGCTGTTCGCCGCGACCCTGCGCGGGCTCACCATCAAGCCGGCGGACGAGCCGGGCATCCTGATGGAGGCCACCTGGGACAAGAACGGCGACATCGACCGCGAAAGCTTCCTGGCGGAGATCGTCGACGGCAAGCAGAAGATCGTCGCGGTTCTGCCCAAGCTGAACCCGTAGCCGCGACCAAATGGCGGCTTTCCTGCAGCTGCTGGTCTCAGGCCTGGCGACCGGGGCGATCTACGCCCTGGTCGCCGTCGGCTTCATGTTGATCTGGCAGACCTCGCAAACCATCAATTTCGCCCAGGGCGAATTCGTGATGGTCCCGGCTTTCTTCACGCTCGCGGCGATGAAGTTCGCAGGCCTCAGCTTCTGGCCGGCGATCGGCTTCGGGCTGATCGTCGCGATGCTGGTGCTGGGATTGCTGTTCAAGCGGATCATCGTCGATCCCATGATCCGCCATGGCGTGCTGCCGCTGGTGATCTCCACCATCGCCCTCTCCATCTTCATGAAGGAGGGCGTGAAGGATTTCTACAGCTCGCAGGCTCAGCCCTTCCCGCCGATGGTCGACGCCGGCGATCTGACCGTGTTCGGCGCGGTGATCTCGACCCAGAGCCTGTTCGTGCTGGCGATCGCCGCATCCGCCGTGGCGCTGCTGAACTATCTGCTGAACCGCACGCGCACGGGCCGCGCGATGCAGGCGACCGCGCAGAACCCGAGCGTCGCCCGCATCCTGGGCGTGCCGGTCGAGCGCATGATCCTCTACACCTTCCTGATCAACGCCGCGCTGGTCGCGCTCGCCTCCTTCCTGATCAGCCCGATCTATCTGGCGAAATTCAGCAATGGCGACACGCTGGGGTTGGCCGCCTTCACCGCCGCCATCGTCGGCGGCTTCAATCAGGTGCGCGGCGCGATCCTGGGCGGGATCATCCTGGGCGTGATCGACAATCTTTCGGCCGCCTACATCTCCTCGCAATATCGCGGCGCTTTTCCGCTGCTGCTGCTGATCGTGATCATCCTGTGGCGGCCCCAGGGCCTGTTGGGCCGGGCCGAGGAGCGCACGGTTTGAAGCGCTGGATCTTCGCCGCCCTCGCCCTGGCCGGGTTGATCGCGCTTCCCTTTTTCCTGAAGAATTTCGGCATCTATCTGATCTCGATGTGGGCGGTGATCACCATCGCGGCGTTGGGGCTGAACCTCACCGTCGGCTACGCTGGGCAGATCTCGATGGCGCAGGGCGCCTTCGTCGGCATCGGCGCCTATACGACCGCGCTCTTGATGCAGGTCGGCGTTCCGTTCCCCATGGCTTTCCTGGCGTCCGGCCTTCTGGGGTTCGCGATCGGCTGGGCGCTGGGTTATCCCGCGCTGCGGGTGCAGCATCATTATCTCGCCTTCGTGACCCTGGCCTTCTCCACCCTGGTCTTCCTGTTCCTGCGGAACGAGGAATGGCTGACCAACGGCATCTACGGGATCACCAACGTGCCGCGCCCGGTGCTGCTGGGCTGGTCAACGGCCAAGGCGATCGATTTCTATTTCCTGGCGCTGGGCGCGCTCGTCCTGTTCGCGCTCGCCCAATACGGCATGCTGCGCTCGCCCTGGGGCCGCGCCTTCGTGGCCCTGCGCGAGAACCCGACGCGCGCCTTGTCCCTTGGCGTCGACACCAGACGCTACACCTTGATGGCCTTCGCGATCGGTTCGGCCATGGGCTCCTTCGCCGGCGGGCTCTATGCGCCGCTCGTGCAATTCTTCGAACCGAACTCCTTCGCGCTGGGCCTGTCGCTCAGCCTGCTGCTGATGGTGATCGTCGGCGGGCAGGGCTATTTCCTGGGGCCGTTCCTGGGCGCGCTGATCGCGGTGCTGCTGCCGGAATGGCTGCGGGTGACGCAGGGCTTCTACCTCCTGGTCTACGCCGTGTTCGTGATGGTGCTGATGCATTTCTGCCCGACCGGCCTGCTCGGGCTGGCGGATCGGCTGACGCTGCGCTGGAGGCGGGCGTGAACGCGGTGCTGCGGGTCACCAACCTGTCCAAGCGCTTCGGCGGCGTCACGGCGGTCGACGGGGTTTCCTTCCATGTCGAGGAGGGCGAGATCCTCGGCATCATCGGCCCCAACGGCTCGGGCAAATCGACCCTGTTCAACTGCGTGTTGGGCCAACTGCCGCCCAGCGCCGGCGACGTGACAGTGGACGGCAAGTCGGTCAACGGCATGCGGCCGTGCGATCTGAACCGCCTGGGCGTCAGCCGGACCTTCCAACTGCTCCAGGTCTTCCCGCAGCTTTCCGTGCGCGACAATCTGATCTTGGCCGGCCAGGAGCATCGCGGCTCCCTGTTCTCGCGCCTGTTCGGCGCGCCGGACGCAGGCCTTGGCCCCCAGGCGGATGAGATGTTGGATTTCTTCCGCCTCAAGCCGCTGGCGGACCTGAAGGCGGGCTCCCTCAGCTACGGCCAGCAGAAGCTGCTGGACGCGGCGATGGCCTTCATGGCCGGCCCGCGGCTGGTGCTGCTGGACGAACCTGCCGGCGGCGTGAACCTCACCATGCTGGGCGACCTGCATGACCGCCTGAAGGAGATCAACGCCCAGCGCAAGGCGACCTTCGTGGTGATCGAGCACAACATGGATTTCGTGATGTCGCTATGCAGCCGCATCCTGGTGTTGGCGGAGGGCCGGATCATCGCCGAAGGGTCCCCGGCGGAGATCCGCGCCAATCCCGCCGTGATCGAGGCCTATCTTGGACACTGATCCAATCCTGGTCCTGGAGGATGTGGTCGCAGGCTATGGCGACATGACCATCCTGAACGGCGCCGCCTTCCGCGTGCGCCGCGCGGCCATCACCACCATCATCGGGCCGAACGGCGCCGGCAAATCCACCGTCTTCAAGACCGTGTTCGGCCTGCTGAAGGCGCGCAGCGGCCGGATCCTTTTCGACGGGTCGGAGATCACCAATCAGGCGCCGGCGCAGTTGTTGGCGCAGGGCGTCTGCTATGTGCCGCAAGGGCGCAACGTGTTCCCGGAGCTGTCGGTTAGGCATAATCTGGAGTTGGGCTGCGTCGCGGCGCCCAAGGGCTTCGACATCGACGCCCGGGTCGAGGCGGCGATGACCCGCTTCCCGATGCTGCGCCAGAAGGCGGACGCGCAGGCCTCCACCCTCTCCGGCGGGCAGCAGAAGCTCTTGGAGGTCGCGCGCGGCCTGCTGTTGGATCCCAAGCTGATCCTGATCGACGAACCTTCGATCGGCCTGTCGCCGATCATGGTGGCGGAGGTGTTCGACATCCTGAAGGATCTGCGCGCCAAGGGCGTCTCCATCCTGATGGTGGAGCAGAACGCCCGCAGCGCCCTGAAGATATCCGACGACGGGTTGGTGCTGGAGCTGGGCCGCACCCGCATGTCCGACCGCGCGGATGTCTTGCTGAACGACCCCCGCGTGGGGCAATTGTTCCTGGGCGGGGCCCTGACCTGAGCCTGACTTGAGTTATAGGAGCGCGTGGAGTGGCTGATCGTTTCTGTCTGGCGGGCGTCATGGGGTGGCCGGTGATGCATTCCCGCTCGCCCATGCTCCATAACTACTGGATGGAGCGGCATGGGCTGGTCGGCCGCTATGTGCCGCTGGCGATCCAGGAGGCGGGGCTTGAGAAAGCCTTGCGAGCGCTGCCGGCTCTGGGCTTCGCCGGCTGCAATCTCACCATCCCGCACAAAGAGAAGGCGATGGCGATGGTCGATCATCTGGATCCGGTCGCCACCCGCATCGGCGCGATGAACTGCGTGATCGTGCGGCCGGACGGCTCGCTGGCCGGAACCAACAATGACGGCTTCGGCTACATCGCCTCGATCGAGGAGGCGGCCCCCGACTGGCGCGCCGATTCAGGCCCGGTCGCCGTGCTGGGCGCCGGGGGGGCCTCGCGCGCGATCCTGGTCGGCCTGATCGACAAGGGCGCCAAGGAGATTCGCCTGACCAACCGCACCGCCGCCCGCGCCGAAGCGCTGGCGAAGGAGTTCGGCGGCCCGATCAGGACCGTGCCCTGGTCCGCCCGCGCCGACGCGCTGGAGGGCTGCGCCATGCTGATCAACTCCACCAGCCAGGGCATGCAGGGCAAGGAGCCGCTGGAGCTGGACCTCGGCAAGCTGCCCAGATCCGCCCTGGTGTCCGACGCGATCTATGTCCCGATGGAGACCGATCTGTTGGCCCAGGCCCGCGCCAGAGGCAACCGCACGGTCAACGGCTTGGGCATGCTGCTGCACCAGGCCCGCCCCGCCTTCCACGCCTGGTTCGGCGTGATGCCGGAGGTGACGCCGGAGCTGCGCCGGATGATCGAGGCGACGCTGTAGCAGAGTAATTGACAAATTCTTCAACGCCAGCAACCTCTTCGCCACCGAATGAAGCGAGGAGCGCGCGTGATGATGAAGCTGTGTCTGTCTTTCTGCGCGGCGGCGGTCGCCCTGCTGGCCGCCGCCCCCTCACAGGCGCAGCAACGCACTCTGCACATCTATAACTGGACGGATTACATCGCCGAGGACGCGGTCCCCAACTTCATCAAGGAGACCGGGATCCAGACGACCTATGACGTGTTCGATTCCCAGGAATTTGTCGAAGCGCGATTGAGCGCGGGTAAATCCGGGTTTGACCTCGTGGTGGCGACGATGCTGCCCTTCATGGATCGCCAGATAAAGAACGGCCTGTATCAGAAGCTGGATAAATCCAAGCTGCCGAATTTGAAGAATCTCGATCCTGACATCATGAAGCTGCTGGCGAAGTCCGATCCCGGCAATGAATACGCCGTGCCATGGATGTGGGGCACGTCGGGCATCGGCTACAATGTCAGCCGCGTGAACCGGATCATGCCCAACGCGCCGGTCTCCAGCCTCGCGATCCTGTTCGACCCCGCGATCGTCGCCAAGTTCAAGGGCTGCGGCGTGGTCATGCTGGACAGCCCAACCGATGTGCTGCCCGCCGTGCTGAAATATCTGGGTCGCGACCCCAACAGCCAGACCGTCGAGGATCTGGAGCTGGCGACCGCGCACATGATGAAGATCCGCCCAAGCATCCGGAAATTCCACTCCTCCGAATACATCAACGAGCTGGCGAGCGGAAACGCCTGCCTCGCCTTCGGCTTCTCCGGCGACGTGTTCCAAGCCGCTGATCGCGCCAAGAAGGCCAAGCGCGGCGTGACCGTCGAGTATGCGATCCCCACCGAGGGCGCGTTGTTCTGGGTTGACAGTTTTGTGATCCCGAAGGACGCCAGCAATGTGGCGGAGGCGCATCTGTTCCTGGATTACGCGCTGCGTCCCGCAGTCGCCGCCGCCAGCGCGAATGCGGTGGGGTACGCCTCTCCGAACAGCGCGGCCTTTCCGTTGATCGACGACAGCGTGCGGAACGACCCCAACGTGTTCCCCCCCGCGAGCGTGCGCGAACGCTTCTACACGATCACCGTCCCCTCGCCGGAGTATGAGCGGCTGCGCACCCGCGCCTGGACCCGGATCAAGACCGGCCGCTGACGGCATGAAGCCAGCCGCGGCCCCGCTGGTTCGGATCGAAGGCGTCAGCAAGCGGTTCGATCCAGCGGGCCGACCGGCGGTGGACGACGTCAGCCTGGAGATTCAGCCCGGCGAGTTTTTCGCTTTGCTGGGCGGCTCCGGCTCGGGCAAGACCACGCTGCTTCGGCTGCTCGCCGGGTTCGAGCGGCCTGACCAGGGGCCCATTCTGATCGACGGCGTCGACATGGCGGAGTTTCCGCCCTACGCGCGGCCGGTCAACATGATGTTCCAGAGCTACGCGCTGTTCCCGCACATGACGGTCGCCGACAACATCGCCTTCGGCCTGAAGCAGGACGGGCTGCCGAAAGCGGAGATCGCGCGGCGCGTGGAGGAGGGGCTGGCGCTGGTCCAGCTCAGCGACTTCGCCTCGCGCAAGCCCCATCAGCTCTCCGGCGGCCAGCGCCAGCGCGTCGCGCTCGCCCGCTGTCTGGTCAAGCGGCCGAAGCTGCTGCTGCTGGACGAGCCGCTCGGCGCGCTGGACAAACAACTGCGGGAGCGCACCCAGTTCGAACTGGTGGGGCTGCAGGATCGCTTGGGCCTCACTTTCGTCATGGTCACGCACGACCAGGAAGAGGCGATGACCATGGCCTGCCGCATGGCCGTGATGCGCGACGGCCGGATCGCCCAGATCGGCCCCCCCGCCGAGATCTACGAGGCCCCGAACTCGCGCGCGGTGGCTGAATTTGTAGGCTCGGTGAACCTGTTCGAAGGCGCCGTCGCCGCGCGCGACGGATCGGAGGCGTTGATCGAAACCCCTGGCCTTGCCCCGTTACGGGTCGAGACGGAGGCCGCCTTCAGCGGGCCGATCTGGGTCGCGGTGCGGCCGGAGAAGATGCGCCTCAGCCGCGAGGAGCCCGCGCAGAGCTTCAACAAGGCCCAAGGCGTGATCGCCGAGATCGGCTATCTCGGCGGCCTTTCGATCTTCCATGTCAGGCTGGCGGACGGGCGGATCCTGCGCGCGAGCGCGCCCAACCTCGATCGCCGCGCCGGCGACGGGCTCACCTGGGAGGAGGCGGTCTGGCTGTCCTGGCCGGCCCAGGCCGGGGTGATCCTCACGCGATGAGCGGCGAGCACGCCCGCCGCCTGGTGATCGCCGGACCGCTGCTCTGGCTTTGCCTGTTCTTCCTGCTGCCCAGCCTGATGGTGGCGGGAATCGCGATCTCCACCCCGTCGCAGGGCGTTCCGCCCTATGTCGCTGCCCTGCGGTGGGAGGCGGGGACCGGTCTGATCTTCGCGCCCAGCTTTGACAATCTAGCGCTATTGCTTCGCGACGACCTCTATATCGCCGCCTATCTGAACTCCCTGCTGACGGCTGGGATCGCCACGCTCGGCTGTCTGCTTTTGGGCTACCCCATCGCCTATGGGATCGCGCGCGCGCGACCTGAACGGCGCGTCTTCCTGCTGATGCTGGTGATCCTGCCGTTCTGGACGTCCTTTCTGATCCGGGTCTACGCCTGGATCGGCCTTCTTCAGAACAATGGCCTGATCAACGCCGCCCTGATGGCGTTGGGCGTGATCGAAGATCCCCTGCCCCTGATCGCGACGCCCTTCGCCGTGCAGATCGGGCTGATCTACACCTATCTTCC
Organism: Elsteraceae bacterium; assembly: GCA_049240905.1. GTDB lineage: Bacteria > Pseudomonadota > Alphaproteobacteria > Elsterales > Elsteraceae > JBMLRS01. Next base: position 3,122 of record JBMLRS010000386.1, on the reverse strand, counting down.
CTTCATGATCCTGCCGCTCTACGCCAGTCTGGAGAAGCAGGACCCAAGCCTGCTGGAGGCGGCGGCGGATCTGGGCTGCCGCCCCTGGCGCGCCTTCTTGAGCGTGACTCTGCCGCTCTCCCTGCCTGGGATCGTCGCGGGATCGCTGCTGGTCTTCGTGCCGGCGACCGGCGAGTTCGTGATCCCGGAGCTGCTGGGGGGAACCGACACGCTGATGATCGGCTCGGTGCTGTGGAGCGAGTTCTTCAGCAACCGCGACTGGCCGGTCGCCTCCTCGGTGGCGGTGGCGCTGCTGGTCCTGCTGGTGGGGCCGATCCTGCTGCTGCAACGCTCGATGGCGGCCAAATGATCCGGCGCCGACCTTATCTGCTGTGGAGCGCGATGGCCTTCGGCTACGCCTTCCTCTACGCGCCGTTGATGATCTTGATGGTCTACTCCTTCAATGAATCGCGGATGGTCAGCGTTTGGTCCGGCTTTTCGACGCGCTGGTATGGCGAGTTGCTGCGCAATGAGCGGATGTTGGACGCCGCCTGGCTGTCGATCCGCATCGCCTTCGTCAGCGCCAGTCTCGCTACGGCGCTCGGAATGCTGGCCGGCCTGGCCTTGGCGCGCTATCGGCGATTCCGAGGCCGCGCCCTGCTCGGCGCTCTGCTGGCCGCGCCGCTGGTGATGCCGGAGGTGCTGACCGGCCTGTCTCTGCTGCTGCTGTTCGTGGGGCTGGAGCAATGGATCGGCTGGCCGGAGCGGCGCGGGTTTCAGACCCTGTCGATCGCGCATGCGACGATGGGGATCACCTACGTCGCGCTGATCGTGCAGGCGCGGCTGGCCGACATGGATCCCAGCATCGAAGAGGCCGCGCAAGACCTTGGCGCGCGGCCCTTCGCGCTCTTCTGGCGGATCACTTTGCCGATGATCGCGCCTGCGCTGATCGCCGGCTGGCTTTTGGCCTTCACCCTGTCTTTGGACGATCTCGTGGTCGCCAGCTTCGTCTCAGGTCCCGGCGCCACGACCCTGCCGATGCTGGTGTTCTCCTCCGTTCGCCTCGGCCTCAGCCCGCAAATTAATGCGCTGGCGACGGTGATCGTCGCAGCGGTGGCGGTCGGCGTGATCGCGGCGGGCTGGCTGCTCAGTCGAAAACCAACCCGCTGAAACGAAAAGAGGGCCGCCCCGGCCGGATCAAGATCCTTGGGGGCGGCCCTCCCGGTCACGAAGGCTTCTTTGCCTGCGCGTCAGATATGCGCCGGAACCAAATTCAGAGTGATCCCGATCGCGATCGAGCGCCGAGCGCGTTCCTTCGAATGAGCCGTAGACACAGGATCACCTCCTTTCTGCTGGTTGACAGTGGCAGCAGCTAAAAGGGTTTCGGCGGGTCCTGCAAGAGTCGCGTTTGTGTAGGCGCGGGATTTTTACGAAACGCGCGCGACCCCCCCCAAAACGGGCGGGGGCGCGTCAACCACCATTCATTGACAGGCGGCTCAGCGGCGGGTCAGCGCCGCGACTCCGGGCAGCTCGCGGCCCTCCAGCCATTCCAGGAAGGCGCCGCCGGCGGTCGAGACATAGGTGAAATCATCCGCGACGCAGGCCTTGCCCAACGCCGCCACCGTATCGCCGCCGCCGGCGACCGACATCAGCTTGCCGTCGCGGGTCAGCTTGGCGGCGGCCTGGGCCAGCGCGGTAGTGCCGGCGTCGAAGGGCGGGGTCTCGAACGCGCCGAGCGGGCCGTTCCACACCAAGGTCTTGGCGTCGCTCAAGGCGGCGATGAAGCGAGCGACCGCGGCGGGGCCGACGTCGAGCATCAGGGCTTCGGCCGGCACGGCCGTGACCGGCACGGTGAGGGTCGGCGGATTCGCGGCGAAGCGCTCCGCCGTCACCGCGTCCTCGGGCAGCAGGATCTCGCAGCCCGAGGCCTTGGCCTGCGCCTCGATCCCGCGCGCGACATCCACCAAATTATGCTCCGCCAGCGATTTGCCGATCGCGTGACCGCGCGACAGCAGGAAAGTGTTGGCCATGCCGCCGCCGACGATCAACCGATCGACGCGCTTGACCAGATTGCCGAGCAGATCGAGCTTGGTGGAGACCTTGGAGCCGCCGACCACCGCGACCACCGGCCGCTCCGGATCGCCCAGCGCCTTGTTCAGCGCGACCAATTCCGCCTCCATCAAGCGCCCCGCCGCCGCCGGCAGGAAGGCGGCCAGGCCGGCGGTGGAGGCGTGGGCGCGGTGCGCGGCGGAAAACGCGTCGTTCACCCAGATGTCGCCCAGGCTGGCCAGCGCTTCGGCGAAGGCCGGATCATTGCCCTCCTCGCCCGCATGGAAGCGCAGATTCTCCAGCAGGCAGACTTCGCCGTCCTTCAGCGCGTCCACGACGGCTTGCGCGGAGGGACCGACGCAGTCCGCCCCAAACGCGACCGGGCGGCCCAGCGCGGTGGACAGCGGCGCGGTCAGCGGGGCGAGCGACTGCGAGGGGTCGAAGCCCTTGGGACGACCGAAATGCGACAGCACCACCACACGCGCGCCCTTGGAGGATAGTTCGCGGATCGTGACCGCCGCGCGCTCCAACCGGGTCAGATCGCTTGGCTTGCCGTCCTGCATGGGCAGATTGAGGTCGCAACGCACCAGGACGCGACGGCCGCGGACATCGAAATCATCAATAACTGAAAAGGCGGGCATGGGGTTTCCCAGACAGGCTCAAGGGTCACAGCACCGGCTCATCCGGACGCCATTGCGCCCGCGCGTCTTCGATCTCCAGCACCCAGAGATCGGGGTCGCGGCTGCGCTGGCGCGCTATGTAAGCGTCCGCTTCGGCTTCGGCAACCAGGTTTGGGCCGGCGCCCGACATCCAGGCGAAGCCGCCTTCGGGCCGCGCGACCGAAACCAACACCCGGCATCCGCTCTGGAAGAGGTTGTGCTTGATCAGGAGGCCGCCGGCGTCGGCGTCGCCGCGCTTCACCACGACGGCCGGGATGTTCTGGGTCATGCAGCGGCGAATCTGGGCCTGGATCCAGAGTTCGGCCTTAAGGCGCGGCGGGGGCGTCTCCATGCCCCTTCATAGCGCGTTAAGGCGGCGCCACGCCATCGCCGCTTGACCGGCGCCCTGGCCGACACCAGCCTTACTGCAGGAGA
>JBMLRS010000385.1:229-2513 GCA_049240905.1 Elsteraceae bacterium | reverse complement strand
GCAGGGCTGCTCGAACAGAACCAGGGGCAGCGGGCCGGCGGCGGGCGGCGCCCAGTCCAGGGGGCCGATCCAGCTGATCGGCAGCTCGCCAATCGGAAATTCAGTGGCGCTGGGCGCGGGCGCGCAGTCCACCTCCCGGAAGGCCAGCGCCAGATCCAGCTCGCTGCGCAGCACGCCGTCGATCAGTCCGGCGTTGCGCCCCACCCGCACGTCGATCCGCACGGAGGGGTGGGCGCGGGCGAAGCGCGCCAGCACGCCCGGCAGCCAGTTCTCCGCGAAATCCGACGGCAGGCCCAGCCGCACCTCCCCCTCCAGCGCGCGGCCGCGCAGGGCTGTGATCGCCTCGTCGTTCAGCTCCAGCAAGCGGCGGGCGTAACCCAGGAGAAGCTCGCCGGCCGGGGTCAGCGCCAGGCTGCGGCCCTGCTTGTGGAGCAGGGTCTGGCCTGCCTGCTCCTCCAGCTTGCGCATCTGAAGGCTGAGCGCGGATTGCGTCCGCCCCACCCGCTCCGCCGCGCGCGCGAAGCTGCCGAGATCGATCGCCAGGGTCAGGCTGCGCAGCAGATCCATGTCGAGATTGATCACGGAAAACTCCAGGAATACTTAACTAACAATGCAGATATATGAATTTTTCAAATTAATTGGAAGCGCGCACTCTCCCTCCATCGACGCCGCGCCCGCGGCGCCCAACCAGGAGATCAAAAATGCCGCTCGTCCGCATCGATTTCGCCGGAATTCCCGACCAGAAGCGCCGCCGCGCGATCGCCGACTCCGTTCATCACGCCCTCGCCGAGACCATGAACGTGCCCGCCGCCGATCGCTTCCAGATCCTCGGGAACGCCGAAGCGATCTATGACCGGACCTTCCCCAACCTGGAGCGCAGTGAGGAATGGGTCGTGATCCAGGTCGCCCTGCGCGCCGGCCGCACCCAGGACATGAAGAAGAATTTCTATCGTCGCGTGGTGGAGCGATTGGCGGAGAACCCGGGCCTGCGCGCTGACGACGTGATGATCTCGCTGATCGAGAACAGCGAGGACGACTGGTCCTTCGGTCGCGGAGAGGCGCAATACGCCAAGCCGAAAGCCGCTTAAGCGGGCATCAAGTTCGTCGTGAATTGCGTCGCCGACGCGCTCCAGGAGAAGCTCTGGGCGTGTCGGCGGCAGGCGTCACGATCGAGCGTGAGCGCTTTCAGGGCGGCGGCGCGCAGATCCTCGCCCAGAACGCCGGCTCGGGATTGGCCTATCACGTCGAGCGGGCCAGTCACGGGATAGGCTGCGACCGGCGTGCCGCAGGCCAAGGCCTCCAGCAGCACCAGGCCGAAGGTGTCGGTGCGGCTGGGGAAGACGAAGGCGTCCGCGGAGGCATAGCAGGCGGCCAACTCTTTGCCCTTCTTCATGCCCAGGAAATGCGCCTCCGGATATTTCTCCCGCAGCTTGGGCAATTGCGGGCCCTCGCCGACCAGCACCTTGCCGCCGGGCAGATCGAGCTGCAGGAAAGCCTCGATGTTCTTCTCCACCGCCACGCGGCCGACATGCAGGAAGATCGGGCGCGGCAGATCCTTCATCTCGTCGGGAATCTGATAGCCGGGACGGAACAGCTCCGTGTCCACGCCGCGGGTCCAGCGCACGAGATTGCGGAAGCCCTTGCCGGCCAGATCATCCTCCAGGCTCTGGGTCGCCACCATGGTGCGGGCGGCGGCGGCGTGGAAGCTGCGCAGCCAGCGATAGGTCCAGGAGGTCGGGATCAGGAAGCGCGCCGCCAGGTAATCCGGGAAGCGGGTATGAAACGAGGTGGTGAAGGGCCAGCCGCGCTTGCGGCAAAGCCGGCGCGCCAGCACGCCCAGCGGGCCTTCGGTCGCGATATGGATCGCGTCAGGCTTGAAGCCGTCGATCAGCCGGGTCAGCTCATTGGTCGGGAACAGGGCCAGCCGGATCTCCGGATAGGTTGGGCAGGGCAACGAGCGGAAGCGATCCGGCCCGATCGTCAGGACGTCGTGACCGGCGCGCTTCATCTCGCGCTCCACCGCCTCCAGCGTGCGCACCACGCCGTTGACCTGCGGGGCCCAGGCGTCGGTGACGATGCAGAGCTTCAAGCCGCTCACTCCGCGGGGACCGGCGCACGGCCCGGCTCATGACTGGGCTCATGACTGGGCTCATGACTGGGCTCATGGCTGGGCTCATGCCTGGGGGTCCAGACGGCCGGGGCGCGGCGCGCGGCCCAATCGAGGATCTCGAGCCTGCCGTCGAAATGCTCCACCAGCGCCGTGCAGCTCTCCACCCAGTCGCCG
>JBMLRS010000385.1:0-219 GCA_049240905.1 Elsteraceae bacterium | reverse complement strand
GCACGCCCTGGATGTCGCGGATCTCCGCCTTGTGGATATGGCCGCAGACCACCCCGTCCACGCCCCGCCGGCGCGCCTCGTCGGCCACGGCGTCCTCGAAGCGGGAGATGAACTCCACCGCGTTCTTCACCCGGTTCTTCAGATAGCCCGAGAGCGACCAATAAGGCAGGCCCAGCCGGCGGCGGATCGCGTTGAAGCCGGAGTTGATCACGATCAGGG
>JBMLRS010000384.1:0-1959 GCA_049240905.1 Elsteraceae bacterium | reverse complement strand
CAGCTTGGTCGGCCCGATGATCGGCGTGCCGTCCGGCGTCATCGGCCGCAAGCCCGACCAGAAAATCGCCGCCTTCAGATCGCCGCCGCCTGGGAACAGATCGTTCACCGATTTCTCCAGGGTCAGCCGGCGCGCGACGGGCAGGTCCTTGCTGAAGCCGGAGATCTCCGCCATGCCGCCGACCCGGATGCGGTCGCCAAGCCGAGTGATCGCGACCTTGTAGGTCTCGTCCATGATCGTGGATTCCGGGGCGTGCGCGGCGTCGGTGATCGGAATGGTGATCGAATAGCCTTTGACCGGATAGACCGGGGTGTGAATTCCCAAGGGCCGCAGCATCTGGGTCGAGTAGCTGCCCAGAGCGGCGACATAGCGATCCGCCGTCAGCAGGCCGGCGCTGGTCGCGACCCCTTCGATCTTGCCGCCGGACGACTGGAACCCCTCGATCGTCACGCCATAGCGGAACTGGACGCCCAGACCTTCCGCCAGCTTGGACAGAGCGACCGTGAATTTGTAGCAGTCGCCGGTTTCGTCATGCGGCAGGCGCAGCCCGCCGACGAACAGGTCGCGCGTGTGCGCCAAGCCCGGCTCGGCCACGACGCAGCCGTCGACGTCCAGCACCTCGAACGGCACGCCGTCCGCCTTCAGCACCGCCGTGTCCTTGCCGATGTTATCGAGCTGCTTCTGAGTGCGGAACAGCTGCAAGGTGCCCTGCGTCCGCTCGTCATAGGTGATCCCGGTGGCGGCGCGCAGATCGATCAGCTTGTCGCGGCTGTATTCCGCCAGCCGCACCATGCGCCCTTTGTTGATCGCGTAGCGCGCGGCGGTGCAGTTGCGCAGCATCGAGGCCAGCCAGACGAACATGTCCAGGTCCAGCTTCGGGCGCAGCACCAGCGGCGCATGGCGCATCATCAGCCACTTGATCGCCTTCTGCGGCACGCCCGGCGCGGCCCAGGGCGAGGCGTAGCCGGGCGAGATCTCCCCGGCGTTGGCGAAGCTGGTCTCCAGCCCCGGCCCGCTCTGGCGATCGATGACCGTCACGTCATGCCCGGCCTTGGCCAGACAATAGGCGGAGGTGACGCCGATGACCCCTCCGCCCAGCACCAGAATCTTCATATCAACCCCAAAAACCGTGAACGCCTGGGTCTTACAGCAAGACTAGGCCCAAGCGGGGGCTAAAGCACGCGATGAAACGCCGCTACTTCCAGGCTATGATCTCGATCGGCGTCGGGTTGAAGCCGTTGCAGGGATTGTTCACCTGCGGACAGTTGGAGATCACGGCGACGACGTTCACGTCAGCCCGCAGATCGACGTGATCGCCGGGCTTGGATTTGCCGGGGCTGATCGCCATGCCGCCCTTGTCGTCCACCGGCACGTTCATGAAGAAATTGATGTTGGCGACCAGATCGCGCGCGCCCAAGCCATAGGGCGTCATCGCCGCGATGAAATTGTCCCGGCAATTGGGCGTGTTGGCCACGCCGTAGCGCAGCTCGTTCATCTCTTTGGAGCAGCAGCCGCCGATCGTGTCGTGGCCGCCGCAGCTGTCCTCCATCACGGTCATCAGCGAATAGGCGAGGCCGCTCATCAGCTTCGTGCCCTCGCCCAGATAGATCGAGCCGGACAGCTTCATCGTGTCGGCGGCGTTGTAGCGCTCCTCCGGCCGATCGGCGTTGAACAACAGGAAGTCGACCGCCTGGCAGCCCTCCAGATCGATGATGCGCAGCCGCTCGCCCGCCTCAAGCCGCCGGCTCCAATGGCCGCCGGCGGGCAGGGTCAGCCGCTCCAGCACCTTGCCCGGCACGTCGGCGGCGCGGCTCTTCAGATCTTGATCGCTCATGATTTCCTCCAGGATTAGGCCGCGGCGCGGCGTACGGTCGGGTGCGTGAAGAAACGAAAGGCCAGGAGACAAGCGGCGACGGCGAGGCCCACGGTCAGGCCGGTCAGCACGCCGTTCAGCCCCCA
>JBMLRS010000383.1:0-5936 GCA_049240905.1 Elsteraceae bacterium | reverse complement strand
TCGGCCGGGCGGAAGCGCAGCACGTCGTCGTAGAGCACGCGCAGGATCTCCACCAGGGAGAGCGCGGGGCCCAGATGGCCTCGCCCGCCGCCTTCCATGGCGTCGACGATGCTGTTGCGGAGCTGAAGGGAGCGAGCGTCGAGCGGAGGGGTCATGGAGCCGGCGATTTTCTCGAACAGGGCAGAAATTTCAACGATGTTTCCGCATAAATTCAGGCGCTAATTTAACACGGTCGGGAATCGGCTGTCCATCAACCCCGTCCGGGACGATTGCGCCGAGACCGATGTTGCGTATCATCCGACCCGCCGAACCGCCAAGAGAGAGTTCCTATGGCCCAGAATGTCAGCGAGATTTTTGAAGTGGAGGAAGCCAACGTCGCGTGCGACGGCGGCGGCGGTCCGCTCGGCCACCCCAAGGTTTATCTCAACCTGGAGAAGGAAGGCCATGTCGAATGCCCCTATTGCAGCCGCCGCTATGTGCTGAAGGCGGGATCCCACGCGATGGCCGGTCACTGAGCCTCCGTGACGACTGACCCCGCCGCGCCGCGCCAGCGCCTTTTCCTGATCGACGGCTCCGGCTTCATCTTTCGCGCCTTCCACGCCCTGCCGCCCTTGAGCCGGCCGGACGGCACGCCGGTGAACGCCGTCTACGGCTACACCAACATGCTGTCCCGGCTGCTCGCCGACATGCGCGACGACAAGGTCGCGGTGATCTTCGACAACGCCCGCGTCACCTTCCGGTCGGAGATCTATCCCGCCTACAAGGCCAACCGCGCCGAGCCGCCCGAGGAACTGCGCCCGCAATTCGCCCTGGTGCGCGAGGCGACCCGCGCCTTCAACGTGCCCTCGATCGAGCTGCCCGGCTTCGAGGCGGACGATCTGATCGCCTCATACGCCCAGGCCGCCTTGGCCGAGGGCGACGAAGTGGTGATCATCTCCTCCGACAAGGATCTGATGCAGCTGATCCGCGACGGCGTCACCATGCTCGATCCGATGAAGAATCGGTCGATCGGCCCGGCCGAAGTGCTGGAGAAGTTCGGCGTGACCCCGGACAAGGTGGTGGACGTGCAGGCGCTGTGCGGCGACAGCACGGACAACGTGCCGGGCGTCCCCGGCATCGGCGTGAAGACGGCTGCGGAGCTGATCGGGATCTATGGCGATCTCGACACGCTGTTGGAGCGCGCGCATGAGATCAAGCAGCCCAAGCGCCGCGAAACCCTGATGAACAACGCGGATATGGCGCGGGTCAGCCGCGAGCTGGTCCGCCTGCGGTCCGACGCGCCGCTGCCGATGAGCCTGGCGGAGCTCGACAAGCGCCACCCCGATCACGACGTGCTGCGCGCCTTCCTGACCGAACAGGGTTTCCGCGCCCTGATCCAGAAGCTGGACGGCGGTCAGTTGGCCACCGTTCATCGCGACGCGGCGCCCAAGCCGATCGCGGTCACGCCCGCCGGCCAGACCCCGGCGGCGGTCGAAGCGAAATACGAGCTGGTCACAACCGAAGAGGCGCTCGATCGCTGGATCGCGCGCGCCGCCGAAGCCGGAATCGTGGCCTTCGACACGGAGACGACGTCCTTGGACGTGATGGTCGCCGATCTGGTCGGCGTGAGCCTGTCCACCGCGCCCGGCGTCGCCTGCTACATCCCCCTGGGCCATGTCGCGCGCGGCGACATGGGCGGCCTCGCCCTGGGCGGCGCCCGTCCCGAACAGATCCCCTTGGACGTCGCGCTGGCCAAGCTGCGCCCGCTGCTGATCGACGAGGCTGTCCTTAAGGTCGGCCATAACATCAAGTACGACATGGCGATCCTGGCCCGTTACGGCCTGTCGATCACGCCGTGGGACGACACGATGCTGATCTCCTACGCGCTCGCCGGCGGTCTGCACGGTCATGGCATGGACGAGCTGGCGAAGCTGCATCTGGATTATGCGCCGATCAGCTACGACACGGTCACCGGCACGGGCAAATCACGCATCAGCTTCGCCGAAGTGGCGCTGGATCAGGCCCTGGCCTACGCGGCGGAGGACGCGGACGTCACCTTGCGCCTGCATCGCTTCCTCAAACCTCAATTGCCCTTGGAGCGCGTCACCACCGTCTACGAGACCATCGAACGCCCGCTGATTCCCGTGGTGATGGCGATGGAGCGGCGCGGGGTGCGCGTCTATCCGGACGCCTTGCGTCGCCTGTCCGGTGAATTCGCCCAGAAGATGGGCGCGCTGGAAGCCGAGATTCACATGCTCGCGGGCGAAAACTTCAACATCGCCTCGCCCAAGCAATTGGGCGTGGTTCTGTTCGAGAAGTTGAAGCTGCCCGGCGGCAAGAAGACCAAGACCGGCGATTACTCCACCAACTCCGACGTGCTGGAGCCCCTGGCGGAGCAGGGCCATCCGCTGCCGGCCCAGGTGCTGGAATGGCGGCAATTGGCCAAGCTGAAATCCACCTACGCCGACGCGCTGGTCGGCCAGATCGACCGCCAGACCGGCCGCGTCCACACCAGCTTCAGCATGGCCGCGACCTCCACCGGCCGACTGTCCTCAACCGATCCCAACCTGCAGAACATCCCCGTCCGCACGGAGGAAGGCCGCAAGATCCGCAGCGCCTTCATCGCCGACGAAGGCTGCCGCCTGCTCTCGGTCGACTACAGCCAGATCGAGCTGCGCCTGCTGGCGGAGATCGCCGACATCGGCGCGCTCAAGCAGGCCTTCCAGGACGGGGTGGACATCCACGCCCTCACCGCCTCGCAAGTGTTCGGCGTGCCGCTGGAAAATCTGGACAAGGAGACCCGGCGCAAGGCCAAGGCGATCAATTTCGGCATCATCTACGGCATCAGCGCCTTCGGCCTGGCCAAGCATCTCGATTGCGGCCCGGGCGAGGCGAAAGGCTTCATCGACCGCTATTTCGAGCGCTACCCCGGCATCCGCGCCTTCATGGAGGACACCAAGGCCTTCGCGCGCCAGCATGGCTATGTCGTGACCCTGTTCGGGCGCAAATGCCACATGGCCGGCATCCAGGACAAAAACCCCGCCCGTCGCGGCTTCGCGGAGCGTCAGGCGATCAACGCCCCGATCCAGGGCACGGCGGCGGATGTGATCAAGCGCGCCATGCTGCGCATCCCCGGCGCGCTGGACGCCGCGCGCCTCAACGCCCGCCTGCTGCTCCAGGTGCATGACGAACTGCTGTTCGAGGCGCCCGAGGCGGAGATCGAGGAAACCTCGGCCCTGGTGCGCCAGGTGATGGAAGGCGCCGCCCGCTTCTCCGTCCCCCTGATCGCCGAAGCCGGCTCAGGCCTCACCTGGGCCGAGGCGCATTAGGCTTTAATCCACGATGAACAGCTTCGCCCCCAGCTTGGTGGCGGAGCGATGCGCCGCGTCGCCATGGTCGGACACCTGGTAGCTCATGCCGGGCGTCAGCGTGAAGCTGCGCCCGTCCTGCAGCTCAGTCACCAGTTCGCCTTCCAGCACATAAAGCACATGGCCGCGGTCGCACCAGTGATCGGCCAGATAGCCTGGCGTGTACTCCACCATCCGCACCCGCAGATCGCCGATGTTCAGCGTGCGCCAGAACGCCTTCCCCGTCTCCCCCGGATGCTCGGTCGGCTCAACCTTGGACCAGTCGGTCAGGGTGAAGGGGAGGGGTGGGATTTTCATGGGCGTTTCCTGTGGTATAAGCGTTGCGTCGCTAACGACCATCGCCGGCCCTGCCCAGCGAAGCAAGCGGAGAGGCGCCGTTATGCCGAAGCCACGCAAACCTGATTCCATTGCCCAAGAAGATTGGGACTTCGTCGACAGCCCTGAGATCACCGCCGCTCAATTCGCTCAGGCGAAACCCGTCAGCGAAGTCTTTCCGGGCCTCTTCGAAGTAACGCCGTCGCCACGAAAATATAAGCCATATACCTCTAAATAAAAATCCTCATCCTGAGCCTGTCGAAGGATGAGTCAGTGAAAAAGTAGAAGAAGTTGCACACCTTTCGACAGGCTCAGGGTGAGGAAGTGCGCGAATTTCGTAAGTGGTTATTATAGCGTATCACCCTTGAGTCGCGCCACCTCCGCCTCCAGCGCCGCGATCTTCTCGTCGCGCTCCTTCAGGGCGGCGGCGACGTCGGCCGCCTCGAACCGCTGGGGGATATGCTGGGGGCAGTTGGCGTCCCAGGCGGTCACGGTGAACAGAAATACTTGCTCCGGCTTCGCCCGATAGCCCTCCGGCATCAGCTTGGCGATCAACGCCTCGTCGCCCTCGATCACTTTGGCTTCGCCCCAGATCTTGATCCGACGCTTGTGCGCGTAATCGATCAGAAACAGATGCGCCTTCGGGTTTTCCGCCAGATTGCCGGTGGAGATATACTGCCGGTTGCCGCTGTAGTCCGCGAACCCGATGGTCTTCTCGTCCAGCACGCGCAGGAAGCCGGCCGGGCCGCCGCGATGCTGGATGTAGGGTTGGCCCTCGGCGTTGACGGTCGCCAGGAAAACGCTGGTCTGCGCAGCGATGAAGCTCGCCAACTCCGGCGAGATCTCGGATGACCAGGAGCCGCCTTCCTCCATCCGCTCATAGCCGCGGCGCGATCCCTTGCGGGCCTGGATCGCCTTGACCGTCGGCGTGAAAGCGACGTCGCTCGAGTAATGCTGCTGTTCGGACATCGTAACCTCCAAGACTCTGTCTACTTTGAATAGAATCAGATGATTTCTGTTATGCTGAACTGTTCTACTCACCCTGAGCCTGTCGAAGGGTAAGCAAACTCTTCAGCTTCTTTCGCTTGTTCCGCCCTTCGACAGGCTCAGGGTGAGGGGAGGATTTTGAGAGGCAGGAGACACTTCCGGTTTCGCCTCGCTCAGGCAGCCTCCATGGGGGCCCGCCGCCGTTCTGCGGCGGGCCTTTCAAATCAAGCGTCAGGCGGCTTTCGAGGAGACCGCCGGGAAGTCGATCACGGTCTGGGCGACTTCGTTGACGTAGTTGGTCAGCGTGTTCAGCGCGACATGCAGGATGATCTCGATGATCTGCCCGTCGTCATATCCCGCCAGCTTCACCGCGCTGAGGTCGGCGTCGCCGATCTGCCCGCGCTCCAGCGCCACCTTCACCGCGAAGCGGACGGCGGCGTCGGCTTTCGGATCGTTCGACGCGCCGTTGCGGTTGGCGGTGATCTCCGCGTCGTCCAGCTTGGCGAGGTTCTTGCCGAGGTAAGTGTGGGCCGAGAGGCAGTAGTCGCAGCCGTTGAACTGCGCGATGGCCAGGGCGATCCGCTCCCGGGTCTGGGCCGGCAGCTTCCCTTTCGCCAGGGCGCCGGACAGGCCCAGATAGCCTTCCAGCGCGGCCGGGCTGTTGCCGACCAGACGGAAGAGGTTGGGAACCACGCCCAACTGCTTCTTCACCGCTTCCAGCATAGGCTGGGCGGAGGCGGGGGAGGCTTCGATCGTGGCGGGGGTGTTGAGACGCGACATGGGGTTTCTCCTTGGTTGGAAGGCCGGCTCGGCCTGACGCAAGAAGACTTAAACCCTTCCATATCGACGCAATAGATGGCTATATCGGGATAGCTTATTCCAAAAAATGGAATAATCTGATGGATCGACTGGACGCGATGTCCCTGCTGCTCACCGTCGTCGAGGCCGGCAGCCTGTCGGCGGCGAGCCGCAAGCTGGGCATGCCGCTGGCGACGGTCAGCCGCAAGATCTCCGATCTGGAGGCGCATCTGCGCACCCAGCTTCTGACCCGCTCCACCCGTCACATGGCGCTCACCGACGCGGGACTAAGCTACGTCGCCGCCTGCCGGCGCATCCTCGATCAGGTGGAGGAGGCGGAGCGTCTGGCCTCCGGCGAATACAGCCAGCCGCGCGGCGATCTGATCGTCACCGCGCCGATCGTCTTTGGCCGGCTGCATGTGATGCCGATCGCGGTCGATTTCCTGAAGGCCTACCCGGCGATCAATCTGCGCCTGATGCTGGCGGACC
>JBMLRS010000382.1:0-21526 GCA_049240905.1 Elsteraceae bacterium | reverse complement strand
CCTGCTGGAGGCGGCACTCGCCTTCCTCGGCGTCGGCATCCCGCCGCCGACGCCGAGCTGGGGCGAGATGCTGCGGTCGGGCAAGGAATATCTCTATGAAGCGCCGACCTACGCGGTGCTGCCGGGCCTCGCCCTGACCCTGACCATCCTGTCTTTCGACACGCTGGGCCGTACGCTCGCGACCCTGCTGGAGGGGCGCGAGCCCGGCTTGCCGCAGCCTAGGGCCGCGGCGCCATGATCGGCTATATCCTGCGGCGGATCCTGCAGTTGCTGCCGGTGCTGCTGGCCGCCTCGGCCCTGATTTTCGCGATGATCTACGCCGTGCCCGGCGGCCCGGTCGCGGCGCTGGTGGGCGAGAACGCGACGGTGGAGCAGATCGCGGCGGCGACCGAGCAGTTCGGGCTGAACAAGCCCGTGGCCGTGCAATATCTCGATTGGCTGACGCGCGCGGCGGTTGGGGATCTCGGCGTCTCGCTGCACAGCCGGGAGCCCGTGCTGAAGCTGATCGGCGAGCGCCTGCCGGCGACCATACAATTGGCGGTGACGGCGACGATCATCGGGCTGTTGCTGGGCGTGCCGATCGCCTTGGCCAGCGCCCTGTCAGAAGGCGGCTGGCTGGACCGCAGCCTGAGCGGCTGGAGCGCGCTGGCGCTGGGCGTGCCGACCTTCTGGGTCGGGATCCTGCTGATCCTGCTGTTCGCGGTGGAGCTTCGGCTGCTGCCCGCCGCGTCAGCCTATGTCGCGTTCTGGGAAAACCCGTGGCAGATGCTGCGCAACACGATCCTGCCGGCGTTGACCTTGGGGCTTTACGTCTCCGGCATCTTCGCGCGCTTTCTGCGCGGCTCCCTGGTGACGGAGCTGCACGCGGATTATGTCCGCACCGCGCGTTCGAAAGGCCTGCGGGAGCGGATAGTGGTGTCGCGCCACGCCCTGCGCAACGCCATGCTGCCTTTCGTGACCGTGGTCGGCATCATGCTGGCGGGCTTCATTGGCGGCGCGGTGGTGACGGAGGCTGTGTTCACCTATCCGGGCCTGGGGCGCCTGTTGATTCAGGCGATCAGCAGCCGTGACTATCCGCTGATCCAGGGCTGCATCCTGATCGCGCTGTTGCTGCACATGTTGATCAATCTGCTGGTCGATCTGCTCTACGTCTATATCGACCCGCGCATCGACTATAGCTGACGAGGCCTGCATGACGCCCGCCCAACTGTTCGATCTCACCGGGCAGGTCGCCCTGGTCACCGGCTCCTCGAAAGGCCTGGGCTGGGCGATGGCGCGGGCTCTGGCCCATGCGGGGGCGACGGTGGTGTTGAACGGGCGAGACGGCGGGGCGCTGACCCAGCGGCGCGACGAACTTGCGGCGATTGGGCTGAAGGCCGACCGCCTCGCCTTCGACGCTTCCGATCCCGCCAGGGCCAGCGCGGCTCTGGCTGACGCCGTCGCCCGCCATGGTCGGTTGGATATTCTGGTCGGCAACACCGCCTACGGCCTGCGCAAGCCCGCGCTCGACTATAGCGACGACGACTGGGAGCGGATGTTGGACGGCTCGCTGAGCGCGAGCTTCCGTCTGGCGCGCGACGCCGCCCGGATCATGACGGCGGCGGGTTATGGCCGCATCGTCTTCACCGCCTCGATCAACGCGATGATCGCGCGTCCCAGCATGGTCGGCTACGCCGCCGCCAAGGCCGGCATGCTGGGCATGACCCGCGCGCTGGCGGTGGAACTGGCCCAGACCGGCGTGACGGTGAACGCGATCGCGCCAGGATACTTCCTGACCGACGGCAACGCCGCGATCCGCGCCGCCAACCCGGATTTCGAGCCACGCATCGCGGCGCGCGCGCCAATCGGGCGTTGGGGCGATCCGGACGAGTTGGCCGCCGCGATCCTCTATCTGACCTCGCGGGCCTCCAGCTTCACCACGGGCTCGGTGGTGACGGTCGATGGCGGGATGACCAGCGCGATCTGAGCGCCTGTTCGGCTTCCGCTGAAGCTCGAAAAGCCGAGAAACGCGCGATCTTTCAAGAAGTTCTGGGCAGGGATCCAACCGACGGCGTCGCCGCCTCGAGCGCGCCCCCGCGTCTGCGGCGAGTTGGACGCCGTAGGTCCCAACGCTCAAACGCGGCCGCGTGGCGACGGTTCCACTGTTCTTCGGAAATAAATGAAGAATTGATAGAGCGGGTCGATGATTTGGTGATTTCAATATCAGCCTCAAAAACTAAAAAGAGCGCAAAAATTCTGTGCATAGGTATTTATCGGTCATGTCTTTTGTAAGAATATTCGCTTATCTTACGGATTGTGTAAGTAACTTTGATTATTGCTTACACCTGCATCTTGTTTTGTCGAAAACAAAATATGCATGCAATCGATGTGATCAAGTAAAAAAATACGCTAAAGGATTCCGTTATGACGTTAGCCGCAGAGCAATCGTATGTCACCGGCGTTTACTCAAACGTTCTGTTTAGAACGGCCAACGACATTGCTAGCGCTGGCACTCAAACCGCCATCACTGCAAATGCAAATCAGATCTTTTTGGGGTCGGCCAGCCAGGCCCAGGTTGGATCCGCCGCCAGCCAGTCCGCCGACGCTGTGGCGAACCTGACCCCATCGGTTTCCCTGTATTTCGGGCTGCTCAATCGCGCGCCGGATCAGGGCGGCTTGGCCAGTTGGGCCGCGCTTGCGCGTTCGGGCGTCAGCCAGAGCGCCATCGCCACGGGTTTTGCGGACAGCGCTGAGTTCACCACGATCTACGGAACGGCGCCGACCACCACCGCGTTTCTGACCACGCTCTACGCCAACGCGTTGGGGCGCGCGCCGGACGCCAAGGGCTTGAGCGATTGGACCGCCTTCATGGGCGGCGTCGCATCGCCGACCAAGGCGCAGATGGCGTTTGTCGCGGCGTCTTTCACTCAATCGCCGGAGGGGATCTCGCTCTGGACGGTGAACTCCCAAAACTGGCTCTACGCCGGGATCAACGGCGTCTATCCCTCGACGGTGAGCCCGATCACCAGCACGCTCACCAGCGTCGGAGCCCTGACGGCGACCCAAACGGCCGCGCTGACGCTGGAGACGAAGTTCGCCACGAACGTCTACTCCAACATCCTGTTCCGCACCGCCAGCGACCTCGCCAGCGCAGCGACCAAGAGCGCCATCTCGAACGCGGCCAACCAGATCGTCACCGGTTTCACAACCGAGGCGCTGACCGCGACCGCAGCCGTTCGCAGCGCGGAAGCCACGTCGACCATCACGCCGATCATCTCCCTCTACGAAGGTCTGCTCCAGCGCGCGCCGGACGTCGGCGGGCTGGCCAGTTGGATCGCGCTGAACCGGACGGGTTTCAGCCAGAGCTCGGTGGCGGTCGGCTTCACCAACAGCGCTGAGTTCACCTCGATTTACGGCGTCGCGCCGACGACGAGCGCGTTCTTGACGGCGCTCTACGCCAACGTCCTGGGGCGCGCCCCTGACGCGCAGGGGCTCAGCGACTGGACCGCCTTCGTCGGGGGCGCCGTCTCCCCCTCCACCGCGCAAATGGCGCTGGTCGCCTGGGGTTTCACCCAGTCGGTCGAAGGTTTGGCGCGCTGGACTACGGACTCGCAGAACTGGCTGTTGGCGGGCGTGCGGGGCAGCTATCCGGTCAACATCGGCACGGTCACTTACACGTTGACGAACGGCGGCGCAGTGACGGCGACGGAAGCCAGCGTCGTGAAGTTCCAGTTGACGACGATCAACGTCTCGCCGGGCACTCTGCTCAGCTACACCCTCACGGGCGTGACGTCTCTCCAGGTGCTCGGCGGGCTTCTGACCGGAACGACTCCGGTTGCGGCGGACGGCACGGCGGAGATCGCCGTGACGCTCAACCCGACCCTTGGCCTGGGCCTGAGCGGTTCGCTGTCGATCACCTTGAACGCGCCTCCAGGCGCCGGGGCCGGCAGCACGCTGACGGCCTCCGTCGCGCTGACGGAAACCCCGCTCGGCGGCGGCGGCGGCGTGGGGGGGACGACCCTTCAGATCAACGGGTCGACCGGCAACAGTTTCACCGCCTCGACCTCGCCGACGACGATCAATCTGACGGCGTCGCAATCGACCCTCCAGGTCGATCAGACCGGAACTTCCAGCGCCAACAGCATGCTGTTGAACTTCAATGCGGCCGGGCTGACGCTTGGCTCCTTGACCGTAGGCAACGGCCTGACCAACTCCGACCCGGGCGCGCTCACCATCAACAACAAGGCGACCACTGGCGTCTCGACCCTCGCCAGTCTGGTCGATAATGCGGCCGTCAAGGGCTTGACCACGATCACTCTGATTGACGCCGGCGCGGGCTCGACCACGGTGATCGGCGCGATCAACGCCACCGGGCTGAAGACCTTGGACGGATCGGCGACCCTTGGGGCGGTCAAGATCGGCGGGGTAACGCCGCTGTCGCAGAACGGCTTGGTGATCAAGCTCGGGGCCGGGGCGGATACGATCTCCATTCGTCAGGCCGCGCCAAGCCAAGCCAATGCTGACCTTGTCTCAAACTTCACCAGCGCAAGCGACGTGCTGAACCTCGGCTCCACCAAGATCCTCGCCGGGACCGATTACGCGACGACCGTGACGGTGACCAACGGCTTCGACACCAGCTCCCTCACCGTCGCGGCCTTTCTGGCCAACCTTGGCGCGGGCAAAGGCACGGCGGGGACGGCCGCGTTCGACGACGGCGTCAACACCTGGATCGCGACGGTCAGCGCCACGGGTCTGACCAATGTGGTCGAGTTGTTGGGGATCACCAACCTTAGCTCGATCGCCGGCGCGGCGGGCGGAACGGGCGCGATCAATCTCTCCACCCTTGGCGGCTCGACCTTCACCTCGATCGTCCCAGGCGCCAACAACTTCGTCGGCACTGCGGGCAACGACACGTTCGTTGGGAGCTTCGGGGACTCCGGCGGCAACAGCTTCGGCCCCGGCGACATCGTGGATGGGAGCGGCGGGGCGGACACCTTGATCATCACGCCGGCGGGGGCGAACCCCGCCGCCGCGACCACCTTCGCCGACGGGATCTGGACGAAGGTCAGCAACGTGGAAAATCTCGAGGTCAGCACCGGCGCAGGCGCGCTGACGCTCACGTCGGGGGCCAGCTTCAACACCGCCTTCGCCAACGGGGTGAATCTGACCGCGACGACCAACGGCGGAGCGAACAATCTGGATTTCACCAGCTTCACCGGACCGCTATCGATCAACGCGATCGCCATTGGCGCTGGCGCGCAGTCCATCCTCACCGGAACCGGGGCCACGACGGTCGCCGCGACCGCCTTCTCCGGGGCGCAGACGATTTCCGGCTCCAACCTGACGAGCGTCACGGTGACCAACGCCGGGAATGGCGCGCAGACGATCACCAGCACTGGAGCCGCCGGCGTCGCGGTCACCGCGGTTGGGTTCTCCGGCGCGCAGGTGATCAGCACCGCCGGCGGCGCCGACACGTTGATCGTGACGACCTCCGCAGGCACGACGAACACCTATGGAACTGGCGGCGGCGATGACGTCATCACGCTCAAGGCCGCAGGCGGCGGGGCGTCCACCTCCAACAGCATCACGGCTGGTTCCGGGGCCGACATCATCACGCTGGGATTGCACGTCAACGGGATCGTGCATTTGTTCGACGCTCTCGGGGCCTCGGGGACTTTCGTCCGACCCGTGGTCAACAGCATCAGCACCGCGACGTTCGACGTGATCAGCGGCCTTCAATTGACCGACACCTTGCAGACCGCGGGCAACACGCTGGCGACGATCGTCACGGGCGGGTTCGATCTGACGACCTCCATCACCGCGAATGGGACGGCGGAGGTGATCCGAGGGACCTACAGCGCCAGCGCCAGGACCTTCGTCGGAGCCGTCGGCGGGCTGGACTCGCTTCTTGTCGTCGACGCCAGCGCCGGCGGGACCGGCGTTCTCGAGGCGACGGTTTTGGTCGGGATCACCGGCTTCACCGGCCATACCGGCGTTAACCTCTTCACCGTATGATCTATCCCAACTCCCAATCGGTCGGCTTGCCCAAGGGGCCGGTTGGGAGACGGGCGCCGAAGCGAAACGCCCTCGGGCGCTCCGCTACGGCGAGAGCGCTTGACGCCCACTCGTTCAGCTCTTTGCGCAGCAGATCGAGGTCGGCCGTGGGATCCACGGGGACGACGAACGCCTTCAGCCGCGTTCCTTCATCCGGTCGCATCAACCGCACCGCGGCGGCGGCTACCGCCGGATGCGCCGTCAGGGCTTCGGCGATCCGGGTCGGAAACACGTTGACACCGCCGACCTGAACCGCGCCGTCCAACCTGCCCTCGGGGCGTAGCAAATCGTCGCCGGACCAGTCCAACCGGTCGCCCAGCGTGACGATGCGCGCGTCGCCGGAGGGTGCGACGCGGATGATCTCAGACGCTTGAGCGCCGCGACGCCAATGCAGGAACAGACGATAGGGCGCGCGCGGATCGTCGCGCCAGCCGACGCCCGCAGTCTCCGACGAACCATAGACCTCTATCGTCCGCGCCAAGCCGCCCTCTTTGAGAGCGTCCAACACGGCGGGATCGCAGGGCGCGGTGGAGGTGACTCCGATCACGTCCGCAGGAAAGCGCGGGGTCGCGCGCGCGGCGGCGCGCCAGAATTCAGGATGGCCGATCACCAGATCGCCGGGCGCCAGCCCTCCGATCAAACCGACGACCGATTGGTTGGGATGCTCCACCGTCGACGCGCCGAGCAGCCGGGGCAGCAGCAGGGTGAAGATGAACCCGTAGATGTGATGGCACGGGACGGCGGCGACCACGCGGCGCCGCGCGCCGATCACGGTCGCCAGAGCCGCCGCCTCCTCCTCAAGCTCCGCGAGCGTGTGGACGCAGCTCTTCGGCGCGCCGGTGCTGCCGGAGGTGGCGAAGGAAACCTCCGCGCTGAAGCGATTGAGGCTCTCTCCCGCGATCGCCGCCCACTCGCCGAGCGTAGGGCGCGCAAGCAAGTAATCCTCCAGCCCGCTGCGATGAAAATGGAGGGCCTGAGCGAGGGCGGAGGCGAGGGTGAGCAACTCCAGCGAGTCTGCGTCCAGTCCCCCGGCCCCGATCTTTAGCGTCGGCGGCCAAGGGCGCGGCGGCGGGGTCTCGCCGGGTCGCGCGCGGATCAGCTCCGCGGCGACCAGGCTAGAGACAAACCGAACCAGCGCTTCCGGTTCGCGCCACCACATTCCTAGGTCCCTCGATCGCAAGAAAGATCACATGCGCTTCACGAAGACCCAGTAGCTGTCGCCGACCAGCGCTTTTTTCATGTGCACTTTCACCTTCGTCGGCGCCATCTGATAGTCGAAGACATATTCGATCATCGTGTTCAGATTGTTCTGTTTCACGCCCGCGTCGAACACGCCTTTGAATTTCGGGGTGTTGGTGCAGGGAGCGACGTCCGTGAAGAAGTTGCGGCCAATCATGGCCTTTGGGTCGCGCCCAGTGATGCTGCCTTCCATCGCGTTGTACTGAAGAATTTTCCCACTCGCATCAAGTTGAATTGCGCCAAAAGCAAGACCATCGATCTGCTCTTTTGACATTTTGCCTAGAATGTTTTCTATACTCTCTTTTCCAAACTCAACGAAGTCTAGGCCATTGCTCATTTTCTACGTTCCATTACTGGTTTAAGGGACGAGTTTTCTTACTCGACCCTTTCACTTGGAAGCTACGGGTTCAAACGGCAATGACTTTCGGAAAAGATTTATCGCGGACGCCGCGCAGGGTCGGCGCCCCGCTACGCAGGTAGGGTGGGCGGCGGATTGCCGGGCCTGGCGAAGTAGTAGCCTTGGACCAGATCCGCGCCATGGTCGCGGACCCACTCCCACTCCTCTTTCGTCTCGACCCCTTCGGCGATGGTCAGGATCGAGAGATTTCGGGCGGTCTCCAGCAGGCTGCTGGCGAGCTCGCTCTTATAGGGATCTTTGTTGATGCCCCGGATCAGCTCCATGTCCAGCTTCAGATAGTCGGGGCGCAGAGCCAGAATCAGGTTCATCGAGGAGTAGCCTGCGCCGAAATCGTCGATCGCGACCTTGAACCCCGCGCTGCGGTAGACGGCGAGGATGCTGCGCAGGAGGTTCTCCTCCGCGTGCTCCGTCTCGATGATCTCGAAGACGATCTGGTTCGGGGAGAGGCCAAGCTCCTGCACCGCAGCCACGGTGGAGCGCAGGCAGGTCGCCGGGTCGTAGATCGACGTGGGCGTGAAGTTGATGAAGGCGAGGCTGGTCAGCTTATGCTCGGCGATCGACTGCACCGCCTTGCGGCGCGCGGCCAGATCAAGCTGGAACAGCAGGCCGGCCTGCTTGGCGGCGCCGAACAAGGCGCCCGGCGAGATGAGCTCGCCTTCGGAGTCGACCCCGCGCAGCAGGCATTCCTGAGCGATGATCTGATCGGGCGCGCGCGCGTCGATGATCGGCTGGAAATGCGTGCGCAGCCGGCCCTCCGCCAAAAGATCAGTGAGCCAACGAGCCTGCTGCAGCCCGATCATCCGTTCAAGCGAGAGGACGCGTCGGAAATCGCCCAGGCCAGGCTCCTTGCCCAGCTCCATCAGCAAGACTTTCGCGCCATCGCGTTCTTCAGGCAGCAGGCCCGAGCCGACGGCGGTCAAGACGCTTTCGAGATCGTCGGCGGCGATATCCCAGCTCTGGCTTTGGTCTTCTAAATCACGCGCGGTTACTGGAAGATTTGATGCGAGCCGCGCAAGTTTTTCACCCGATGCTTGGTTGGTCGGCCAAAGATACAGACGCACGACGGGGCCTGTTATCTTGGAGGTTGGCTCGCACGCTTCGCATCCTGTCATGTTTTACTTCCGCGATTGGTATTTTCTGTGACGTTCGCCCGCTTGGGGCTTGTATGCAGAAATAAGGCGTCTCGCGGTCTTTGCAATCCCGCCGCGGTTACGCCCGCTCGATCGGATAGGCGGAGGAGAAGATGTCCGTGACCGGCGGATGGCCGAGCGTGCGCTCGGGATATTTCGCCATCAGCCCTTCGAATTGCGCCTGCGCGCGGGCGTTGTCGGCCGCTTCGTCGACGCCGGGGATCACGCGGTTCTCCATGACGAAGCGGCCGTCGATGATCACCGCGCTGAAATCCCGGCCATGGCCGACCAGCATCATGGTCTGGATCGGGTCGATCACCTGCCCGTGATGCGGTCGGCCAAGGTCGAACACGGTGAGATCCGCGCGCGCGCCGACCTGGATCCGGCCGAGATCGGGCCGTCCGAGCGCGTCGGCGCCGCCGATCGTCGCGGCGTCATAGTAGTCCTCGCTGCGGCAGGCGTCGATCTGGCCGGCGGTCACGCGGGTCAGCAACATGCCGATCTGCATGTTCAGGATCATGTCCGGTGGCGAGGTGTCGGTGCCCAGGCCGATGCGAAGCCCCATGGCGCGATAGCGGCCGAAATGATCGATCGCCCCGCCGTGCCGCGCGGAAACCAGCGGGCAATGCACGATCGTGGATCCCGCGTCGCGGATGATCTCCAGATCCCGGCCCGGCCGCGCGATATGCCGGCTGCCGGAAACATACGTCCCATGCGGCAGCAGCGCGCGTTCGTTCAGGAAGCCCAGGCTCTCCAGATATTCCGGCGGGCTCATCCCATGCTGAGCCAGAACCAGGTCATATTCGATCTTGGATTGGCAGCAATGGAGGCGAACCGGCGCGCCCAGCTCCCGACCGGCTGCGGCGGTTCGGCGCAACAGCTCCGGCGTCGAGGTCTCGATCCGGTCAGGCGCGAACATCGCGCGGATCAGCCCCCCCGCCGCGCCCTCGAAGCGCTTGGCGAAATCGATCGCGGCGTCCAGCTCCGCCAGCCCACGCGGCTCGTCATACATCGTCGTGACCTGGCCGTCCGGCTCCACCACCATGTTGCCGGTGCGGTAGGCGGGGCCGAGATAGGCGCGCATGCCGAGAGATGCCGCCGCCTCCGCCGCGTCGGCGAACTCCTGCGGGGTTTCGCCCCAGGCGCGATAGAACAGGGAGGCGATCGGCAGGGTGGTGGTGACGCCGTTGCGGATCAGGGTGGCGAAGGCGTGGCGCTTCTGGAAGGCCAGCTCCTCCCGGCTGTACATCTCGTAAGGGCCGGCCTCGACATAGCTGCGCGGCCAGATCCGGCCTTTGCGCGCGGCCGGCTGGTTGTCATAGGCCAGGATCGTGGTGTCGAGATCCGACAGGGAGTCCAGATCGACGAAGCCGGGGCCGATCAGCGCGTTCCCATAATCCACCCGGCGCGCGACCTCGCCCGGGAAACCATGGCCGACGAAGACGATCGCGCCGTCCTCGAACACGACTTCGCCATGCTCCAGCAGCCGGCGCTGGCCGTCGCGATCGGCGACCACCCAGCGGGCGGTGATGAGGATGCGGCCTTCCGGCCGCCCCTTGGCCGTGAGGGTCACGACGTGGCCGCGATCGAGACGCCGTCGCGCGCGACGATCTTGCCGCGCTTGATGGTGCGGCGCTCACGGGGACGGTTGGCGATCGCCTCCTCCACGGTTTCGGCGGGAAGCACCAGGAGATCGGCCCAGCAGCCCTCCGCCAGCCCGTAATCCTGCAGCTCCATGACCTTGGCGCCTTCGACGGTCACCACATCCATCGCCAGACGCACTTCGTCGTGACGGCGGAAATTGTTGCGCAGGCCCACAAACATCGCGCGCTCCAGCATGTCGCCGTTGCCGTAGGGGCTCCAGGTGTCGCGGATGCCGTCGGAGCCGGCGCAGACCCGCACGCCCGCGGCCAGCAGTCTTTTCACCGGCGGGGCCGGGCGGCTGGCGGGGCCGGTGGTCATGATCGCGATGTCCAGCTCGATCAGCTGTTCGATCAGCGGATCGACCAGCTCGCGGTCCGGCGAGCCCAGGCAAAAGGCGTGGCTGAGCACGACCTTGCCCTTCATGCCCAGCGCGCGGGCGCGCTCGCAGATCAGATCGGCGGAGAAGGCGCCCATTTCGCCCGGCTCATGCAGGTGGATGTCCAGCGCCTTGCCGTAGCGCTCGCACAGGCCGAACACCGCGTCGAGATGGCCTTTGGGATCGCGGTCCATCGAGCAGGGATCGATCCCGCCGACCAGATCCGCGCCCAGCTTCATCGCCTCATCCATCAGCTCCAGCGTGCCGGGGCGGCGCAGCAATCCCGATTGCGGGAAGGCGACGATTTCGATGTCGATGATGTCGCGCAGCTCGTCGCGCGCCTTCATCACACCCTCGATCCCCCACATGCCGTGGTCGCTGTCGACGTCGACATGGCTGCGGATATGGGTGGCGCCCAGCCAGGAAGTCTGGATCGCCTGGAGGCGCGACTGGCGATAGGGATCCATGCCAAGCTTGCGCTTGTTCAGGCGTTCATTGTCGATCTTGTCCAGCAGCTTCGGGCCGACCTCGTTTCTGTACCAGGGATGGCCCAGCAGGTTCTTGTCGAGGTGGGTGTGCGCCTCCACCAAGCCCGGTAGCAGCAGCTCGCCGCGGCCTTCCTCCACTGCGAAGTCCGCTGGAGCCGACAAGCCGGGGCCGATCCTCACGATCCGCCCGTTCTCGATCAGCAGGTCGGTCACCGGGCCGCCGTAGGGCCGGACGTTTCGCAGCAGCAGATTGGACGCCATGGTGGGGCTCTTTTCGCTATGAGGTCAAATGCTGGGAAGTCGGGGCGCCGCGGCTGATCCTCACGGCGTCCAGGATAAAATCGTACGCAAATAAGCTTTAATATTGCATACGATCCTGCGAAGATATGGGATGCGATTTCAGGACGCAAGCGCGGCCTCGCGCTCCGCCTCGGAGACAAGCCGCCTCTGATGAAGCCCCCCGCCAAGAAAGAAACCCGCGCCCACGCGGTCTATCGCGCGCTGCGCCGCGCGGTGATCGAACAGGCCTTGCGGCCGGGCATGAAGCTGCCGGAGGATTCGATCGGGGAGCAGTTGGGCGTCAGCCGCACGCTGGTGCGCGAAGCGTTCGGACGCTTGGCGCTGGAGGGGTTGGTGACGCTGGAGCCCAATCGCGGCGCTTTCGTCGCCTATCCGACGCTGGAGGACGGACGCGACGCGTTCGAGGTTCGGCGCGCCCTGGAAGGGCTTGTGGCGAGAACGCTGGCCGGTCGGCTGACCGCCGACCAGGAGGCCGCGCTGCTTGACCATCTGCGCCGGGAGGAGGCGGCTCTGGGTAAGGACGGGCCTGAATCGATCCGGCTGGCCGGCGAATTCCACGGCTTGTTGGCCGACATGACCGGCAACGCGCTGCTCGCGCGCTTCGTCCAGGAGGTCAGTTCGCGCTGCTCCTTGATCCTGGCGATCTACGGCCGCCCGCATTCCTCGGACTGCGCGGTCTCGGAGCATCGTCAACTGATCGACGCGTTGCGGCGCGGCGACGCCGACCGCGCGGCGGCGCTGATGGACGCGCATTTGCAAGCCGTCGCCGCGCGCGCGCTGCTGCATCCCCGACCCGACGCCGGCGATCTCCGCCGACTGCTCGCCCCTTATGCGCAAAGCGAAGGACTTACCGCCCCGTGACCGACGTCGTGACGTTTGATTTCGCCAGCCTGTCCCCGCGCGAACGCTACAAGCTGCTGATCGGCTCGGTCGTGCCGCGCCCCATCGCGCTGGTGACGACGATCAGCAAGGAGGGGGTGGTCAACGCCGCGCCCTACAGCTTTTTCAATTGCCTGTCCGCCGATCCGCCGCTGCTGGCGTTGGGCATCGAATATCGCCCGACCGGCGCCCAGAAGGACACCGGGCGCAACATGCGCGACACGCAGGCCTTCACGGTGAACATCGTGTCCGACGCGCTGGCGGGCGGCATGAACGTCTGCGCCACCGCCTTCCCGCCGGAGGTGGACGAACTGGCGGAAGCGGGGCTGACGGCCATGCCCGGCGTCAAGGTGCCCTGTCCCTGGATCGCGGAATCGCCGGTCGCCTTCGAATGCAAGATGCACACGACCCTGGTGATCGGCGTCTCACGGGAGATCGTGCTGGGGGAGATCCTCTACGCCCATTACCGCGCGGACGTGGTCGATCCGACCAAGCATTACGTGGATCCCGCAGCCCTGGACGCGATCGGCCGCATGGGCGGGGAGGGTTACGCCTCCACGCGCGACCGGTTCGATCTGCCGACCATGCCGTTGGAGGTCTGGCGCGCCGATCCGGCCGCCGCCGATCGGCGCAAGCGGCGGTGACCGCGCCGTCGCGTCAGAGAGATTCGGCGAGGGACTCATCCAGAAGGCGCAGGAATTCCTTGTTGTTCTCGGACGAGAAGGGCAAGGGCGGGCGGATCTTCAGGATGTTGCCTTTCACGCCCGACGCGCTGATCAGCACGCGCTTTTCGCGCAGCCGGTTGACGATCTTGAGGCCGAGGGCGCCGTCCGGCTCCTTGCTGCGCCGGTCGGTGACGAACTCGACGCCGACGAACAGACCGGCGCCGCGCACGTCTCCGATCGCCTGATATTTCTGCGCCAGCGCCTGAATGCCGGCGATCATCTCCTGGCCGACCTTGCGCGAGTTCTCCTGCAGGCCTTCGTCGCGGATCACGTCAAGCACGGCTTGGGCGGCGGCGATGCTGACCGGGTTGCCGCCGAACGTGTTGAAATAGCGGGTCTCGCGGCCGAAACGGTCGACGCAGTCGGCGCGGGTGGCGACGGCGCCGATCGGCACGCCGTTGCCCATCGGCTTGCCCATGATCACCATGTCCGGCGTGACGCCGTGGCGCTGGAAGCCCCACATCGCGTCGCCGGTGCGGGCGAAGCCGGGCTGCACTTCGTCGGCGAGGTAGAGCCCGCCTTCCTTGCGCACGATCTCCACGGCTTCTTTGAGGAAGCCTGCGGGGCCGGGATAGATCCCGTCGCTGGAGAAGATCGAGTCCGCGATGAAGCCCGCGAACTTGATGCCGTGGCGTTTCATGTCGGCGATCGCGGCGGCCACGTCCTGAGCGAATTTCGCGCCGACGTCGCCCTCCGTGCGATAGGCGTCCGGAGCCGGGACCAGCCGCGTGCCCACGCCGAGCGGCACGTTCTTGCCCATGGATGGGGAGACCTCCGACACGGCGGTGGTGTGGCCGTGATAGGCGTTGGCGGTCACGATGAAGCCCGATCCGCCGGTGAAATAGCGGGTGATGCGCATCGCCAAATCGGAGGCTTCGCTGCCGGTGCAGGTGTACATCACATGCTCGATCTCGGCCGGCAGGGTCGCCAGAAGCTGTTCGGAATAGGTGATGATGCTGTCGTAGAGATAGCGGGTGTGGGTGTTCAGCACGCCCAACTGCTTCGACACCGCCTCCACCACGCGGGGGTGGCAATGGCCGATCGAGGGGACGTTGTTATAGACGTCCAGATAGGCCTGCCCGTCGGCGTCATAGAGATGCACGCCCTCGGCCCGCACGAAATGCAGCGGCTTCTCATAGAACAGCTTGTAGCCCGGGCCGAGCACCTTCGACCGGCGCTCGATCATGGCGCGCGTGGCGGGATCCAGCTCGCCGGCGCGGGCGGGGTCGAACCCGTTGACCATGCCGCCGACGCGGGCGAAGGGGCTGTCTGCGATCAGGGCCATCTCATCTACTCCGGGCTGCAGGCTTGGCGGAACTGGGCTGTGGTTCGCTCTGGGTCGAGGGCGAGGAGCTGCTCCAGCGCGCGCCAAGCCTCGGCCGTGTTCCGGCGGATATACTCGATGTTTTCCGGGAAGCGCTTGCCGCGCCATTCGGAAATGCCGACGCGCACGACCATGCGCGCGATGACCAGATCCAGCAGCAGGTCGATCTCCTCATCCAGCAGCGGCCGGACGGCGGTGAACCCCTTCAGCAACGCGAGGGCGGCGGCCAGCAGGTCTTCGTCATTGCGGATCTGATAGGCGACGGCGACCGCGACGTCGTTGATCACCGCCGTGCGCGTGGCGTCGCCGAAATCCAAAAGGCCGGAGATCACGTCATGATCATCGGGATCGGCCACGACATTGTCGCCGCTGAGGTCATTATGGACGACCTGGGCGCGGAGCGTCGGCATCACGACGGCCGCGCGGCGCTCGAACCGGGCGAGGCCCGCCTCCATGGTCGCGCGGCGTTCAGCGGCGTCGATCTCCGGCAGCACCGCGCGTTGCTTCGACGTGTGCTTGATGTCCCAGGGGATCTCGTAACCGTCGGCCGGATGCGTGAAATCGGCGAGCGCCAATTGGGTTTCCGCGAGCATGCGGCCCAGCGCATGGCTGCGCTTCAAGCTGCGCGGCAGGCCGCGCACGATCACGCCCGGCAGATAGCTGGTCATGCGCATCATGCGCAGGCTTCCATCATCCATGGTCACGCGTTTTTCGTGAAGCCCGTCAAGCGTCGGGATGATGCGCTGCACTTTCAGGGCGGGGTTGGCCTCGGCGAGATGCAGCAGCACGGAGGTCTGGAAATTGGTGACGGCCAGTTCCTCGGCCGGATGGATCAGCTTGAGCGCCACAGGGGGGCCGTCGTCCCGCGTGAGGCGGAAATTCTGGTCCCGTTCGCCGATCAGGCGCTGGGGCGCAGCGGTGACGCCATATTCGCGGAGGGCGATCGCGGCCGCTTCCTCCAGCGAGACGCTGGGCGCGGCGGCGGCCATGCTAGAGGCTTCGCCGAAAGCGGCCTCGCTGCTGGGAGACGGATTGGCCTTCATGAAGGGCGACCTGATGGGGGAACTCGAACGATCGGGACCATGAAGGCTCTGAACGGCGGAGGAAGGAATTCGGCGCGGCGAAGACCAGCCTAAGGCCGATGCGTTTTCATCGTCCATCGCCAATTGTCGACGCCGACTATCGACGACCCCGGGAACGGCTCTATCAATGGGGCTCCGGTAGTCTTAAGGGGTCAGCGATGCTGGTGGGGGTTCTTGACGTCATCGGCGCGTTCGTCTTCGCGCTCAGCGGCGGCGTGCGCGCGGTGGAGCAGAAGATGGACGCGTTCGGCGTGCTCTTTCTGGCCTTCGTCGCCTCGGTGGCCGGCGGCGTGCTGCGCGACGTGCTGATCGGCGCGGTTCCGCCGGCGGCGATCGCCTCCTCACGCTATCTGATCATCGCGGGACTGGCCGCCCTGGCCTGCTTTTTCGGCTATCGGCTGATCCAGCGCCTGTCCGCGCCGGTCGCGGCGTTCGACGCGATCGGGCTGGGCCTGTTCGCCGTGGTCGGCGCGCGCAAGGCCCTGGACGCCGGGCTGACGCCATTGATGGCGGCGGTGCTGGGCATGCTGACCGCGATCGGCGGCGGCATCGCGCGCGACGTGCTTACCGTGCGGGTCCCCATGGTGCTGCACCGGGAGATCTACGCGCTGGCCGCCTTCGCCGGGGCCTGCATGGTGACCTTCGGCGATGCGGCGGGCTTGTCGGACACGGTCACCGCGCCGATCGGCGCGATCCTGGCGACCGGAATCCGGCTGCTGGCGTTGAACCTGGACTGGCACCTGCCCAATGGGCGGGCGGAGTAGGGTTCAGCGTTCGCGCAGGCTGAGGATGTAGGTGACCAGGGCGTTGATCTGGCCGCGGCTCATCTGGAAGTCCGGCATGGGCGGGTGCGGGACCTGCAGAAAGACGGTCAGCGCCTGCTCGGTCGTGGTCGGGGCTTTCGCCACCGCCGAGAAGTCCGGCGCCGATCCCGGCGCGGCGCTTTGCACCCGCGCCGTCGGCGCGACGACATGGCAGCCCGAGCACCAGGCTTCGGCGAGGGCCCTGCCTTCGCGCACGTCCATCTGCGCCGCCTTCGCCGAGGCGAAGAACAGGCTGGCCGCGGCGGCGGCCATGGCGATCAGCCACGCCCGACCGTGAACGGCGTGGGTTCGAGCGTCGCTGCGTCTTTTGATCCGCGTCATCTCGATCTCTCTCTTTTCCATCGCGCCCAGGGTCGGCGCTTGCTGTCCCTGAGACGACAGAGTGCGCGGTTTCTGGCGGGCTTGGATTGACGCGGATCAATGTTCGCCCCCGCATTCGCGATATTTCCGTCCCAAAGCGCCGAATTTTGTGGCAGGGCTGGGTCGATGCCGGAGGAAGCGGCCTTCGCGCAAGGGGAACCGGCCGATGACGATCGCTGAGCTGCCCTGGACCCTGTTGTTTTTCGCCGATCTTCTGGCGGCGGCGGCTGTCACCGTCCATGTGCTGCTGCGGAAGCGCAATCCGACCTCCGCCGCCGCCTGGATCGGGCTGGCCTGGTTCGCGCCCTGGGTCGGCGCGCCGCTTTATCTCGCGCTGGGGATCAATCGGGTGGAGCGCCGCGCGCGCCGGCTGAAGCGTCGCCCTGGAGCGGCCGGCGACGCCGCCGCGCCGCTGATCCTGGACCCGCCGCACCTGGCGCCCCTGGACGTCGCGATGACGCGGATCACCAACCGGCCCTGCCTGCCCGGCGCCGCCGTCGAGATCCTGGGCGGGGGAGACGCCGCTTACCCGCAAATGCTGGCCGCGATCGAGCGCGCGACGGTCAGCGTCGCCCTGACCAGCTATATCTTCAAAGCGGACCAGGTCGGGGAGCGCTTCATCAAAGCCCTCTCCGACGCGCATGCGCGCGGCGTCGCCGTGCGGACGCTGATCGACGGAGTCGGCGGCGGGGTTCTGAGCGCGCCGGCTTGGCGCCGTCTGCGAGAAACCGGGACGCCGGTCGAGCGCTTCCTGCACGCCGCCTTGCCCTGGCGCATGCCGCTGCTGAATCTGCGCTCCCACCGCAAGCTGCTGATCGTGGACGGCGCGGAGGCGTTCGTCGGCGGCCTGAACATCAGCGCGGAGAATGTGAGCGAGCCCGATCTGAAAACCCGCGACACGCATTTCCGCGTCGCCGGACCGGTGGTGGCCCAGGCCATGGCGGCGTTCGTCGCGGACTGGAGCTTCACCACGGAGGAGGAGCTGGCCGGGCCCGCCTGGTTCCCCGCGCTCCAATCCCAGGGCGGCAGCCTCGCCCGCCTCGTCACCTCGGGTCCGGATCACGAACTGGAGCGGATCAAGGCGGTGCTGATGTGCGCGATCGGCGCGGCGACCCGGCGGATCCGGATCCAGACGCCCTACTTCATCCCGGACGAACTGATGTCGGCGGCGCTTCGGCTGGCGGCGCTGCGCGGCGTCGACGTGATGATCGTGATCCCGTCCCATTCGGACTGGCGGCCGTTGGATTGGGCGATGGCCGACGGGCTGGTCCCTCTGCTCGCGTCAGGCTGCCGCATCCATCGCAGCCCGCCGCCGTTCGATCACTCGAAATTGACGACGGTCGACGGGATTTGGTGTCTGGTGGGCAGCAGCAATTGGGATCAGCGCAGTCTGCGCCTGAATTTTGAGCTGGATCTGGAGATCCGCGACGCCGCCCTCGCCGAGGCGCTGGATCGCCGGATCGAGGACGCCGCCGGCTCCCCGATCACCTTGCGCGAGCTCTCCGGCCGATCGCTGCCGACGCGCCTGCGCGACGCGACGGCGCGTCTGGCTTCGCCCTATCTGTGACAATTGCGGCGGCCGGGATCGGCGCTATGATCGCCGGCGATTGAAACGAACGACGACGACGGGGAGAATTTCGTGGCGATTTACGCGCTGGACGGCCATGAGCCGACGCTGCCTGAGGCCGGGCGCTACTGGATCGCGCCGGGCGCGCATGTGATCGGCCGAGTGCGGTTGGGCGTCGACGTCGGGATCTGGTTCGGCGCGATCCTGCGCGGCGACAATGAGCTGATCGAGATCGGCGACCGCACGAACATCCAGGACGGCGCGATGCTGCACACCGACGTGGGCGTTCCCTTGATCCTCGGCGCGGACGTGACGGTCGGCCATCACGCCATCCTGCATGGCTGCCAGATCGGCGAGGGCTCCCTGATCGGCATGGGCGCGACCATCCTGAACGGCGCGAAGATCGGCCCGCGCTGTCTGATCGGCGCGAACGCCCTGGTGACCGAGGGCAAGGAATTTCCGGAGGGCTCGCTGATCGTCGGGGCGCCGGCCAAGGTCATGCGCCCCCTGGACGAGGCGACGATCGAAGGCATGCGCCGGTCGGCGTCGGGCTATGTCGAGAATTGGCGGCGGTTCCAGGCCGGCCTGCGCAGGATCGACTGAGTGAGCGCCCTGACGCAGGACTTGATCCTCGACAGCGCCGCCTTGCTGGCGCAGCTCGACGCGCTGGGCGCGATCGGCGCGGATCCGGAGCGCGGCGGCAGAACGCGTCTGGCGCTGACCGACGCGGAGAAGGCGGGGCGGGATCAGCTGGTCGACTGGATGCGGGAGCTGGATCTGACGATCGCGATCGACCAGATCGGCAACATCTTCGGGACGCTGCCCGCCGCCGACGGCCTGGAGCGCCCGGCGCTGATGATCGGCTCGCATATCGACAGCGTGGCGAACGCGGGCGCCTTGGACGGCTGCTACGGCGTTCTGGGCGGGCTGGCGGTGGTTCGCGCCTTTCGTGCGGCGGGCCGGACGCCGGGGCGGCCGATCACCGTCGCGGCCTTCACCAATGAGGAAGGCGCCCGTTTCCAGCCGGACATGCTGGGCTCCCTGGTCTATGTCGGCGGGCTCTCGTTGCAGGAGGCGTTGGACAGCGTCGCGACCGACGGGGCGCGGCTGGGCGACGAGCTGAAGCGGATCGGCTACGCCGGCGAAGCTGCGCCGGGGGCCAATCCGCCGCACGCCTTCCTGGAGCTGCATATCGAGCAGGGCCCCATTCTGGAGGCCGAAGGGCTGCGGATCGGCGTGGTGGAGACCTTGCAGGGGATTTCCTGGCGGCGCGTGACCATCCAGGGCTCCGCCAATCACGCGGGCACCACGCCGATCCGCCTGCGCCATGACGCGGGCTGGGCGGCGGCGGCGGTGACGGTGTTTCTGCGCGACCTCGCGGACGCTTCGGGCGGATCGACCTTGGCCACGGTCGGCTCGCTGCGGTTCGAACCGGACATCATCAACGTGATCGCGCGGCGCGCGGTTTTCACCGTCGATCTGCGCGATCCGGATGAGGCGAAGCTACAGGCGGCCGAGCGCAGGCTGGACGCCTTCCTGGAGGAGATCGCCGCGAAAGAGGGGCTGAAGATCCGCTGCGAACAACTGGCCCGGTTCGAGCCGGTGCGGTTCGATCCTGACTTGGTCGCGGAGGTGGAGGCGGCGGCGCGGCGCTTCGGCGTCTCCCATCGCCGCATGACCTCCGGCGCCGGGCATGACGCGCAGATGATCGCGCGGATCGCGCCGTCCGCCATGATCTTCGTGCCCAGCGTCGGCGGGGTCAGCCATAACCCGCGCGAACACACCGATCTGGCGGACCTGATCCTCGGCGCCGAGCTGTTGCTCGACGTGGCGCTGCGCTGTCTCGATTGATCCTCTTTCTCCCGCATTGATGGGGCGTTTTTCATGTTCTTGACCAATCCGTTGGCGACCCGCGCGCCCTATCCGGCCGATCTGAAGGCCATCCTGAACGTCGCCAGCGCGGAGGAGAGCCGCGCCTGGCTTGGCTATTGGGACGGGATTCTGCCGGGATCGACGCCGCTGCACAGCCTGCCGGACGCCGCCGCGCGCTTGAGGATTTCCTCGCTGCAAGTGAAGGACGAGGCCGTGCGCTCCCCGCTCGCCAGCTTCAAGGCGCTGGGCGCGCCGATCGCGCTGGTGCGGCTGATCCTGCGACGCCATCCGGACCTGACCGCCAAGGCGTTGTTCGGCGGCGCCTGCGCCGATCGGCTGAAGGATCTGACAGTGATCAGCGCGACGGACGGCAATCACGGTCGGGCCCTGGCGGCGGCGGCGCAAAGCGTGGGCTGCGGCTGCAAGATCGTGATCCATGGTCAGGTCAGCGAGGAGCGCGAACAGGCGATCGCCGCCTATGGCGCCGATGTCATCCGCATCCCCGGCAACTACGACCAGTCGGTCGAGGAAGCCGCGCGGCTGGCGGAAGCGAACGGCTGGCATGTCGTGTCCGACACCTCCTACGAAGGGTATGAGGAGGTGCCGCGCGACGTGATGCAGGGCTACGCGATCATCGCGGCGGAAGTGGCGGAGCTGGCGCAGCCGCCGATCACCCATGTGATCCTGCAGGCCGGCGTCGGCGGGTTCGCCGCGGGCGTGGCCAGCTATTTCTGGGAGAAGATGGGGAAAGATCGGCCGACCGTGATCGTGGTGGAGCCGCGTGAGGCGGATTGTCTGTTCCAGAGCGCGCGGCATGGCGCCCCGACAAAGGCGACCGGCACGACGGACTCCGTCATGGCCGGTTTGGCCTGTGGCGAGACCTCGCCGCTTGCGTGGAAATTCCTGCGTCCCGGCGCCGACGCCTTCATGACGATCGAGGATGATGAGGCGGTTCAGGCCATGCGGGAGCTGGCCCAGGGCGGCCCCCGCGACCAGCCTTTCGTGGTGGGGGAGTCCGGCGCCGCTGGTTTCGCCGCGTTGAAGGCGTTGCGCGCCGACGCCGAAGCGTCGGCCAAGATTGGGTTATCGCTCGCGTCGCGGGTGCTGTTGATCAACACCGAAGGCGCGACCGCGCCGGGCGTCTACGCCGCGCTGGTCGGGGAGACGGCGGAGGCCGTGCTCGCCCGACGCGCGGCGTGGAAGCCCTCGTAACGACTAGCGGCCGATCCCGCCGATCGAGACCTGGAAGCCCGGCGCGTTGCTGG
>JBMLRS010000381.1:0-20777 GCA_049240905.1 Elsteraceae bacterium | reverse complement strand
CCATGAAGCGCACAGGCTGACGCTCCATCTCCGCGCGCCAGACGTTCTGCGCCTCCAGCACCAGCAGCGGCGTCGCCCCGAAGGAGCCGTTGTTCAGGAAGACGATGTCGGGGTCGAGGGTGAAATCCGCGCGGGCGGCCCGGCCGAAGCTGGTCAACTCAGGTCAGGCCGGCGCTGCGCGCGACCAGAGCCGCTTCGGTCCGGTTGCGCGCGCTGAGCGACTTCAGCACCGCGTTGACATGCACGCGCACGGTGCCTTCCGCCAGCGACAGCTCCCGCGCGATCTCCTTGTTCGGCTTGCCCGACGCCAGAAGGCGCAGCACGTCGATCTGCCGGTCGGTCAGCGAGTTGCGCAGATCCTGCGAGGCCACTTCCGCCGCCTTGTCGACGCTGCCGACCAGATTGTCGAGCACGGACGGGCGGATATAGACCCGGTCCGCTAGAATGATCGTCAGGGCCGCGATCATCGAGGCGCTGCGCACCGACTTGGGGATGTAACCGTTTGCGCCAGCGGTGAAGGCGGCGCGCACGTCGTCCGGGTTCTCCGAGGCGGAAATCACCACGACGGGGATGGTTCCGGCTTGCGCCTTGATCTCCGCCAGGCCCACGACGGCGTCCATCCCGGGCATGCCAAGATCGACCAGGATCAGATTGAAGGGCGGTTCGTTATGATTCGTCAGCAGTTCGATCGTCTCGCCTTGCGTTCCCGCCTCGACGACATCGACGACCTCAGCCATGCTGGCGAGCATGAGGCGCAGGCCTTCCCGGAACACTGCGTGGTCATCGGCTACTAGAATGCGCATGCGATCGCTCCCTCTTGACCCACAGTTTAACCGCTGTGAGGCATATAGACAAACTTATCTACCTTCTCAGAGCGGGAGCGGGAAGGGCTTCAACGCGGATTCTTAGCTATTCTGAACAAAATTTACACCAAGCCTGCGGGTAGGATCCTGAAATGACTGAATTAACTACGTTATCGGCTGTGGAATTGCGACGCTTGATCGGACGGAAAGCGCTTTCGCCGGTCGAATTGCTTGACGCATGCGTTAAGCAAATTGAATCGGTCGACGGGGCGGTCAACGCGCTGCCGAGCCGAGACTTCGAGCGCGCCCGCGGTCTCGCCAAGCAATCGGAGGCCGCGGTCATGCGCGGCGACAAGCTGGGCTTGCTGCATGGCCTGCCGGTTGCGATCAAGGATCTGCATCCGACCGAGGGCTTGCGCACGACTTGGGGGTCCGAGCTTTACGCCGATCACGTGCCGACGGCGGACGACGGCATGGTCGCCGGGATCAAGGCGGCCGGCGCGATCGTGGTCGCGAAATCCAACACGCCGGAGTTCGGCGCCGGCGCTAACACCACGAATCGCGTGTTCGGCGCGACCCTCAACCCACATGACACGCGCATGACCTGCGCCGGCTCCAGCGGCGGCGCGGCGGTGGCGCTGGCTTGCGACATGGTGCCGATCGCCAGCGGCTCCGACACCGGCGGCTCGCTGCGCAATCCGGCCGCTTTCTGCGGGGTGGTCGGCTTCCGCCCCAGCCCTGGCACGATCAAGGCCGAGGCCCGCGCCAATGGCTGGAACCCGCTCTCGGTCTATGGCCCGATGGGCCGCACCGTCGGCGACACCCTGCTGCTCCTCGAGGCCATGCGTTTCAACGACTCGGGCGATCCGCTGAGCGGCTTCCCGCTGGAGTCGGTGCTCCAGCTGCCCGAGGTTGATCTTTCCAGCCTCGCGGTCGCGATCACGCCCGATCTGGGCTTCGCGCCGGTCGCCAAGGCGATCCGCGCGGTGTTCAACAGCCGGATCGCCAAGCTCAGCCCGCTCTTCGGCACAGTGGAGGCGATCGACCCGCCCTTGCAGGAGGCGGACGAGATCTTCGACGTGCTGCGCGGCGTGGGCTTCGTCGCGCAACACGCCAAGACCTTCCGCAGCCAGCCGGAGAAGCTGGGCCCGAACGTCCGCGCGAACGTCGAGTTCGGGCTCACCCTCGACGTGGAGCGGATCGCGGCGGCTCAGCACTCCCACACCCGCCTGTTTCGCCGCTTCGACAGCTTCATGAACGCCTATGACCTGATGATCAGCCCGGCCGCCGCCGTCTCCCCCTTCCCGGTGGAGCAGCTTTACTGCGCCGAGATCGACGGCGTGACGCTGAACAACTACTACCACTGGCTCGCCATCGCCTATGGCGTGACCCTCACCGGCCATCCGGCGGCGGTCGTGCCCTGCGGCGTCGATTCCCAGGGCCTGCCGTTCTGCCTGCAGATCGTCGGAAAGCGCGGGGCGGACGGCTTCGTGCTCCAGGCCGCCAAGGCGTTGGAGACCGCGATGGCGCAGGATGCTGAGACCCGCCGTCCACTGCCGGATCTGGCTAAGCTGCGCGAGGCGGCGAAGAACCCGCCTCCTTTCAAGAAGCCTTACTAGGTCTTCGCGCCGACGGCGAAAGCCGTCGGCGTCCTCGCGAAGAATCGCGGCCGCGCCGACGAGGTCGGAGCAGAATCCTTGGCGTGTGAAGCGCGTTGATGCAGGCTGATCGACGATGACTTCCTGACTTCGAAAAAAAGGCGTCCTACGGACGGCGCTCTTCCATGAACGGTCTTGCGGCGACGCTGATTCAGAGCGCAATCGCGCGATACAAGGAGAACAGGCTCCCGGACTCCGCGCTTTACCTTTGGGCGGCGCGGCGTTTTGACGAAGATCCCGCGATGAACGGCTTCATCTCCGCCTTTCATTCCCAGACCCTGGATCGCATCGAGGACGCGCAGCGAAGACAGGATTTCGATCTCGCGCTCCGCCTCGACGCGCTCAACACGATCTTCGCCCCGGACAATCGCCTGCGGCTGGATCCGTCGGTCGCGGCGCAGCGCGCCTCGCTTCGCTGCCTCGACGCGGAGCGCGCGCTGTCGCAGGGGGAGTTGGAGGCCGCCGCCGCCTTCAGCCTGGCTGCGCGCGCCCTGGATCCGGAAAGCGCCCTCGCTCGGCGACGGTTGATGGACGCGGTCGACGGGATGCGCGCGCGCTGCCAGACGCTGGATCGCGCGCGGCCGACCCAGTCGGGCACCCTGACGCTGGCTCTGGTGGTCGCGCTGGGCGGGGACGATCAGCGCCAGGAGTTGGCGAGCCTGCTCTATGGTCTTGGTGATTTCGACGCCGTCGCGCGTCTGTGTCGGGAGGTCGAGGAGGATCCGGACGCCGGATTCACGGCGCGCCTCGACTCGACGCGCCTGCGCTTGCAAGCGGGTCATCGCGCCCTTGGGGCCGACGCGCCCACGGCGGAGGCGCGCGCCGCGCCTGAACTGCGCGCTTGGCTGGTCGGGCTTGGATCATCGGCCGATCTGGAGGAAGAGGCTCTGCGCACCCGCGTCGCCCTCTGCTTCAGCCATGAGGGGTTCCGGCGAACGCTCGCCGATCTGCGCGAACTGCGCCGACGCTCCCCGGACGACCCTTGGGTCGCCTATAATCTTTGCGTCATTTTGCACAACGCGTTCCATCCCGACGTCGCCGAGACGGTCGATCTCGTCGTGCGCCACAGCTCGGACGAGCTCGCGGATCTTCAGGCCCGCTACGTTCTTCTGTCATTGATCGGCGCGACCAAGCAGGCGCTGGCGATCGCCGAACGACTGGTCCGCCATCATCCCGAATACGCCGTGATCGGCGCGCTCCACAACATGGCGACGGATCTGGACGCCACGCCGGATCATGTGTTCGAGCGACCGCGAAAGGCCGGGTCGTTGCTCTACGCGAACCTCGTCTGCTGGGGCGACCGCTACGTCGATCTGCTGGAGAGGGCGGCGATCCCGTCGCTTCTCGCGCCGCGCAACATTCCCCATCTGGCGGCGAAGGTCGACGTCGTCATCGACTTGTTCACCATGCCCGCGGATTTTGAACGGCTTCGCGACTCGCCGGCGATCCGTCGGCTCGCCGCTTACTGCGAGATCCGCATCTGGCGCTTCTCCGAGACCATCGCCGCGCTGAGCAGGCCGTTCGCCTACGCGACCTATGGGCACGCGCTTCACGCCACCGCGCTGCGGGCGGAGCGGGATCAGGCGGACCTGACCTTCTTGATGCCGGACTTGATCTACGCCGACGGCGCGTATGAGGCCATCGCCGAGAGAGTGACGAACGGGCCGCGCGCGATCTTCGTGGATGGTCTCAACGCCTATGCGGATCCGATGATCGAGGCCTTGGCGCCGTTCCGCCAGGACGAGGTTCTGCAGGTCCCGCCTCAGGACTTGATCCAGGCCGCCCTCGAGCGGCTCTCGAAACGCACCCTTCATTCGCTCTACGAGCCGGGGGACGGACGAACCTGCGGGTCCCCGACGCGGGTGATCTTTCCTATGGAGAACGGGTTGCGCACGCACGCGTTCTTGATGATGCCGATCTATGTCAGCCACGCCGCGCTGACCCCCTTCGTGATGAAGAATTTCGCCACGCAGGACGGCTTGATGACCGAGCACATCCTCAACGCGGTGACTGAAGACCAGCTTGAGGTGCTTTCGGCGCGGGAGTTCTGCTACGTCGAAGTCTGTGAGGACGATGGCGCGTTCCGTCCGATGGTCGAGCAAGATCTTGTGTCCGCGATCCGCGCTTGGTTCACGAATTTCGGCTATGGCCGCAATCGGCTTCGCCTGTTCAGCCGGCCGGTCGAGTTCCCGACCCGCTCTCCGCCGCCTTTTGCGTTGGTGAGCGAGGAGGAGGCGGCCGCGCGAGTCCGGGACGTTCAGCGCCTTTTCGCCGAGGATCCGATGATGGTTGACGTCGCGGAGGAGCAGGAGCGCGTGCGGCGCGCCCATTATCGATGAGCGTCGCCCGCTGTTTTTGGCGCGAGCTGTTGCCGCGCGTGTGCGGAAGCGCTCTAAGCTCCGCCTGTCGACAGCTGATTCGCGACGGTCAGTCGTCGAGGCGACGCGAGGGTTGATGCATTCGATCATAGGAACGCTCTTCAACGCGGCGGTGGAGCGTTTTGGCGTGGGAGACGCCCCTGCGGCGGCGCTGTACGTGTGGGCGATGGGGCGGCTTGGAGGCGACGCCGAGACTAAGGATCTTCAGGCCGCCTTCCGCGCCCGGCTCGGCGAGGAGGTCGCGCGGGCCACGGCGGCGCGGAACGTGGAACGCGCCCGGACGCTGGAGAGCCTCGACGCCTTGTTCGACGCGACCGCGCCCGCGCGGCTCGGGCCGGCCCTGTCGCAGCGTCGCGCCGTCCTCGGCGCGCAGGATGCGGAGACCGCGCTGAACCAAGGCGTTCTGGAGAGCGCGCTGTGCTTCTGCCTGGCGGCGCTCGCCCATGATCCGACGAACCAGGACGCGCAGAGCCTTTCCGCGCGCATGACGGCGGCTTTGGTCGACCGGTGCGAGTCGCTGGATCCGGCGACCCCGTCGCTCGACGGGGCGCTGTCCTGCGCGGTCGGCGCGGCGCTTGGCGCGCGACGACCGCGACGGCTGTTGCTCGACTTGCTTGAGAAGATGGGAGAGTTCGAATCCGCCGCGATGCTGTGCGAACAGATCGGGGAGGACGCGGGCGCGACCCTGGACGATCGCCTTCAGGTGGCGAAGTGGCGTCGTTACGCCCAGCTTCGCCGCGAGGGCCTGGAGTCCCGGGCGGCCGAACTCCAAGCGGTCGACGAGATCCGCGACCAGCTGACGGCCTTGGGCCCGGCGTCCGGATTGGACGACGACACGCTGATCACCCGGATCGTGCGATGCCACGCCCATCG
Source organism: Elsteraceae bacterium (assembly GCA_049240905.1). GTDB lineage: Bacteria > Pseudomonadota > Alphaproteobacteria > Elsterales > Elsteraceae > JBMLRS01. The sequence goes on along the minus strand of JBMLRS010000381.1, from coordinate 15,065 downwards.
CGGCTATCGGCTGACTTTGGCCGATCTGCGGGAGTTGCGCCGGCGCGATCCGCAGAACGGTTGGGCCGCGCATAATCTCTGCGCGATCCTGTCCAACGCGCTGCATCCGGAGGTCGTCGAGGCCGTCGATCTTTTGGTTCAGCGCGCCGGGGACGATCCTGCGGCGCTCAAGACCGCCTATGACCTGACCTCGATGATCGGGGCGACGCCGCAGACCTTGGCGTTGGCGGCGCGGCTGGCCGCGCGCGAGCCGCAATATGGGCTGGTCGCCCCGCTGCATCGGATGGCGACCAACCTGGACGCGCCGCCGGCGCAGGTCTTCGGCCGGGGGCCGACCGGGCGGCCGTCGCTCTACGCCAATCTCGTATGCTGGGGCGCCGACTACATAGCCTTGATGGAGCAAGCCTCCATCGCCTCTCTGCTCGCGCCGGGCAATATCCCGGCCCTGGTCGAACAGGTCGATCTGGTCATCGACCTCCACACCATGCCGGAGGATCTGGCGCGGTTGATGGCGTCCGAACCCCTGCGGCGTCTGGCCGAGCATTGCGAGATTCGCCTGCGCGCGTTTCCGCAGGCGGTCGCCGACCTGCGGGGGGACTGGGGCTACGAGATCTACGGCTTCGCCCTGCATGCGACGGCGCTGCGGGCCGAGCGCGACGGCGCCGACCTGACCTTCCTGCTGCCGGATCTGATCTACGCCGATGGCGGCTTCGCCCGGATCGCGCGGGAGGTGACCCGCGCCCCGCGCGCGGTCTTCACCGACGGGTTGAACGCGCGGGCGACGCCGATGCTGCAGGCGATGGCCGCGCACCGCCAAGACGGGGTTCTGTCCGTCCCGCCGCAAGACTTGATCGAGGCGATGATCCGCCACCCGACCAAGCGGACGCTGCATTCCCTGTATCAGCCGGGAGACGCGCGGACCTGCGCGTCGCCGACGCGCGTGATCTTTCCGCTCCCGACGGGTCTGCGCACCCATGGCTTCATGATGCTGCCGATCTATGTCAGCCACGCCGCCCTGGCCCCGATCAGAGTGATGAATTTTCGCACCCAGGACGGTCTGTTTCTGGAGCATGTGCTGAACCAGGTGCGCGACGATCAGCTCAGCGTGCTGTCCGGCCTCGAGTTCTGTTACGCCGAGATCAAGGACGGCGACGGTTTGGCGCATCCGATGGTGGACCGGAGCCTGTCAGCCGCGATCCGGCATTTCTTCGTCAGCTACGGTCTGGGCCGCCATCGCCTGCGGCTGTTCGAGCGCCCCATCGACTATCCGACGCTGGCGCCCCCGCCTTTTCCGCTGGTGAGCGAGGCGGAGGCGGAGGATCGCCTGCGCGAGGTCAAGGCGCTGTTCGCCACCGATCCGCTGATGGTCGATGTGGGAGAAGAGCAGGAGCGCGTGCGCCGGATGCATTATCCCTGAGGCGCCGCGCTCCCGTCATTCCTTGACCGCGCCGGTCAGGCTCGAGACGTAATGCTCCACGAACAGGGAGTACACCAGCGCCACCGGCAAGGATCCCAGCAGCGCGCCCGCCATCAGCGAGCCCCAGTGGAACACGTCGCCTTCCACCAGCTGGGTCAGCACGCCGACCGGCACCGTCTTCTCCTCCGACGAGGAGATGAAGGCCAGCGCGTAGATGAACTCGTTCCAGGACAGGGTGAAGGCGAAGATGCCGGCGGAGATCAGGCCCGGGACCGCGAGCGGCAGGGTGATCTTGGTCAGGATCTGCAACCGCGTCGCCCCGTCGATCAGGGCGCATTCCTCCAGCTCGAACGGGATCGACCGAAAATAGCCCATCAGCAGCCAGGTGCAGAACGGGATCAGGAAGGTCGGGTAGGTCAGGATCAAGGCCCAGCTCGTGTCATAGAGACCAAGCGCGTAGACCAGCGTCGCCAGCGGGATGAACAGGATGCTGGGCGGCACCAGATAGGCCAGGAAGATCAGCAGGCCGACGGTCTGCGCGCCCTTGAAGCGAAGCCGGGCGATCGCGTAGGCGGCCAGCACGCTGGCGAACAGCGACAGGAAGGTGGCGCAGACCGCCACCAGCATCGTGTTCCACAGCCACTCCGGATAGGAGGTCTCGAACAGCAGTTTGTTGATGTTCTTCAGCGTCGGGCTGTGCACCCAGAAGGGGCTGTAGGTGCGGAAATCGTACAGCTCCTCGTTGGATTTGAACATTGTGATCCCCATCCAATAGAACGGGAACAGCAGGACCACGACGAAGGTGCTGAGCGGCAGGGTGACGGTCATGAACCGCCGGAGTTTGGTGTCGTATCGCGACAGTCCGGAAGCCTGAGCCTCCTTCGCCGCCAAGGCTGCGTCAGTCATCGGCTTCCCCTTGCATCCATTTGCGCTTCTGCAGCCCGAAATAGCTCGAGAGAGTCGCCGCCACGAGGAATGGGATCATGGCGGTCGCGATCGCCGCCCCCTCGGCCAGTTGACCGCCGGGAATGGCGCGCTGGAAGGCGAGCGTCGCCATGAGGTGGGTCGAGTTCACCGGCCCGCCGCGCGTGATGGCGTAGATCAGCTGGAAGTCGGTGAAGGTGAACAGGACGGAGAAGGTGAGGACGATCGACAGGATCGGCATCAGCATCGGCAAGGTGACATGCCGGAAGCGTTGCCAAGCGCTCGCCCCATCCAAGGCCGCCGCTTCGTAAAGCGAGGGCGAGATCGTTTGCAGCCCCGCCAGCAGCGAGATCGCGACGAAGGGAATCCCGCGCCAGACATTGGCGAAGATCAAGGACGCGCGGGCGTTGGTCGGCGTGCCGAGGAAATCGATGTATCTGTCGATCAGCCCCAACTCCATCAGCACATAGCTGATGATCGAGAACTGCGGATCATAGATCCACCAGAAGGCCAGCGCCGAGAGCACGGTCGGCACGATGTAGGGCAGCAGGATGATCGCGCGGATCATCGCCTTGAAGGGAAAATGATTGTTCAGCAGCAAGGCCAACCAGAGCCCAAGCCCGAACTTCAGGATCGTCGCCGCCGCCGTGTAGAGGATGGTGTTGAACACCGAAAGCCAGAACACGCTGTCGTCGGCGAGGCGGATGTAGTTCTTGAGCCCGACCCAGACGCCGGGCCGGCCGATGCGTGTGTCGGTGAAGCCCATCCATACGCCAAGGCCGAGCGGATAGGCGAGAAACACGAACAGCAGCGCCGTCGCCGGAAACATGCAGAGGCAGGTCAACACGGTCTTGTTGTCCAAGACCTTGGTGATCCAGGACTCCTGCAAGGCTGGCAGGGGGGCGCGCTTCGCGTGCGCGTCTACGGCGAGACTCATGGGCCGTTGTCCTTCTATGCGAAGACTGACGCCGGCTCATGTCCAGGGCGGACTTGACGACCGAAGCGGTCGTCAAGTCCTGGCCCGGGGTGAGCCAAACGTCAGAGTGCGGGAAGCGGCGGCCTAGACGTCGTAGTAACGCTGAGCCCGCTTCTTCGCTTCGGCCATGGCCTCTTTCGGGGTCTTCTGCCCGGCGCAAACGCTGGCGAACATGTTGACGACGATGAAGTCGGCCAGACAGCCGGCGGAGGCGGCGCCGAGACTGCCGTCATAGCTGGGCCACAGGCTGTTCTTGATCACGTTCGCGTAGGGCTCATGCTTCGGATCGGCCTTCCAGATCGGCAGGCTGTCGTAAGCCGCCAGCGGATGACCCCAATAGCCGATCGAGGCGTCCATCCAGGGCTCGTACTGCTCGCGCTCCAGCATGAAGCGGATGAAGTCCTTCGCCGCGTTCGGGAACTTCGAATATTTGAACACCATGGCCGGCACGATGGTCGCCAGCTCGGTCGGCTTGCCGGACACGCCGATCGGCATCGGGCCGTGGTTGATGTCCTTGGCCAGCTCCTGCATCTTCGGATCCTGGCTGGTCTTGGCCGCGTAGTAGACGGAGATGCCGTTGTTGGTCAGGCCGATTTCGCCGGACAGGAAGGCCTTGTTGTTGCTGGGGTCGAGCCAGGACAGGGTGCCGGGAATGAAGGTGGCGTAGAGCTGCTTGGCGTATTCCAGCGCGGCTTCGGTCGCCGGGCTTTCGATGGTCACCTGATCCTTCTCGTTGGTCAGGCGGCCGCCATGGGCCCAAAGGCACCAGTGGGTCCAGCCATTGGCGTCGCCCGTCGCGTTGCCCAGCGCCATGCCCGGCGGATGGTTGATCCGCTTCAGGCCCTGGCACAGCTTCAGGAAGCCGGCGAGGTCGGTCGGGAAAGTCTCAAACCCGGCTTCCTTGGCCCAGGAGATGCGGTAGTTCATGGTGGAGCCGCTGCCGCCCAGCGGGATGCAGATCCACTTGCCGTCCTTCTTGCCGAACCGTTCGGCCGCCGGGAACCAGCCGCCATATTTCTGGCCCAGATACTCCGCGACGTCGGTCAGCTCGACCAGCTTTTCGGGGTAGAGGTGGGCGTCGTCGAACCAGCCATAGATCACGTCCGGACCACGGCCGACATTGGCCGCGACGGAGGATTTCGGGCGCAGGTCTTCCCAGCTTTCCGAATCTACGCGAACCTTAACGCCGGTGGCGGCCTCATATTTCTTCGCGTTCGCCAGGAACAGCGTCTCGTCGCCCTGCACGAACTTGGCGGGGCGCAGGATGCGCAGGCTGGCGCCCGACTCGGGCTTCAGATTCAGGGATTGCGCGGCGGCGCCGAGCGGGGCGAGACCCGCGCCCAGCAACCCGGCCCCGGCGATCATGCCGGCGCCTGTTTTCAGCGCGTCGCGGCGAGTGATTTCTTTTTTCATTCTTTTCCTCCCCATTGAATTGATTGGTGTCGGTCAGGTCACGCGTAAGGTCTTCCCCGTCTTGGCGTCGAACAGGTGGACCACGTCCAGCGTCGGCTTAAGGTGAATGATCGAATCTGGACGGAAATCATGGCGCTCGGTGAACACCGCGCAGGTGTTGACCCCGGCTAACTCGCAATAGACGTAGGTGTCGGCGCCGGTCGGCTCGACCACGGAGACCTTCGCGCGCACGCCGTCGCTCTCGCCGCCCACGTTCAGATGCTCCGGCCGGATGCCGTAGACCACTTCCTGGCCATCGACGCCGGCGGTGTTCTGCATCAGCGGCAGGCGCGTGCCGTCGGCCGCCTCCATGTAGATCGCGCCGTCGACCCGGCGCAGCTTGCCCCGGATCATGTTCATGGCCGGTGAGCCGATGAAGCCGGCGACGAACAGATTGTCGGGTCGGTCATAAAGCTCCAACGGGGAGCCGATCTGCTCGACCCGGCCGTCATGCATCACGACGATGCGGTCGGCCATGGTCATCGCTTCGACCTGATCGTGCGTGACGTAGACCGAAGTGGTCTTCAGCCGTTGATGCAGCGCCTTGATCTCCGTGCGCATCTGCACGCGCAGCTTGGCGTCGAGGTTCGACAAGGGCTCGTCGAACAGGAACACCTGCGGGTCGCGCACGATCGCGCGGCCCATGGCGACGCGCTGGCGCTGACCGCCGGACAACTGGCGCGGATAGCGATCCAGCAGCGGCGTCAGCCCCAGAATGTCGCCGGCCTTGCCGATCCGCTCCGCGATCATGGCTTCCGGCGACTTCCGCAGCTTCAACGAGAAGGCCATGTTCTCCCGCACGGTCATGTGCGGATAGAGCGCGTAGTTCTGGAACACCATGGCGATGTCGCGCTCTTTTGGCGGCATGTCGTTCACGACCCTGCCGCCGATGGCGATTTCGCCGCCGCTGATGTCCTCAAGCCCCGCGATCATCCGCAACAGGGTGGATTTGCCGCATCCCGAGGGGCCGACGAGAACGACGAACTCCCCGTCGTCAATGTCGATGTCGACGCCGTGCAACACCCGCACGGGGCCGAACTCCTTCACAACGGTGCGAACCTCAACGGAAGCCATAGATCATTTCCTCTTCTGACGGGCTTACGCCCGCTCATGGTTGCCTAGCGCGCCTTCCCGTAAGCTATGCTCACTCTACTCCGAAAACGCGCCGTTCTTCATGTTCTTGCAAGCCTTCTTCGATTCAGCGGAACCGAAGAAGGCTTAGCCGCCCTTGACCCCGCCGGCGGTCAGGCCGGCGATGATCTGGCGTTGCAGCGCGATCGTCATGATCAGCACTGGCAGGGTGACGACGATCGCCGCCGCCGACAACGGCCCCCAGGACAATTCGTCCGTGGACAGCATGTTGTAGACTGCGACGGGCAGGGTGCGCGTCTCGCGGCCGGCGAGCACGATCCCGAAAACGAAATTGTTCCACGAAAAGATCACGGACAGGATCGTGCCCACCACGATTCCGGGCTTGGCCAGCGGCAGCGCGATATGGCGGAAGCCTTGCCAGAGATTGCAGCCGTCGATCAGCGCAGCCTCCTCGAGCTCGATCGGCAGGGTCTCGAAGAACCCGATCATCACCCACACCACGATCGGCACGGTGATCACCAGATGGGTGATGATCTGCGGCCAGAGCGTGCCCACCAGACCCAGGAACTGGAACACGATGAACAGCGGGATCAGATAGCTGAGGCCCGGCGTGATGCGGCTGATCAGCACCACGGCCGACAGCTTCACCGCCTTCGCCCGCGCCAAGCCGTAGCCGGCCGGCACGCCGATCAGCAGCGCCATCGCGGTGGCCGAGCCGGTCACGATCAGGCTGTTGATCAGGTAATCGAAAAAGGGGCCCTTCTCGAACACCTCCGCGAAATTGCGCCAGGCGGGGCTGGCCGGAATCAGCACGGGCGGGGAGGCGGAATTCTCAACCTCCGTCTTCAAGGACAGCGAGAGCATCCACACGAAGAACAGGATCGCGGGCGACACTAGCACCGCCACCGAGGCGAAGAGGCCGACGCTGCCCAGCAGCGATTTCGAACGCACCGCCATCAGCCCGTCCACTTCACGCGCTGGCGCACCCACAGCAGCACCAGCGCCATCATCACGATCAAGGTGAAGAACACCACGACCACGGCGGAGGAATAGCCGATCTTGTAGAAGGCGAACGCCTGCAAATACAGATAGATGTTGATCGTCTCCGACGAGGTGCCCGGGCCGCCCTGAGTGATCACGAAGATCGTGTCGAACGCCTTCACGGCGTCGATCGCGCGGATGATCGTGGCGACCACCACGAAGGGCAGCACCATCGGCCAGGTGATGTGGCGGAACATCTGCCAGGAGGTCGCGCCGTCGATCTCGGCGGATTCATAAGGTTCGGTCGGCAAGGCCGACAGGCCGCCCAGCACGATCAGCATGACCAGCGGCGTCCATTGCCACACCTCCACCAGCACCAGGCTGGGGATCACGGTGTCGGCGGCGAACACCCAGAGCTGCGGCGGGATGCCGATCAGGCTCATCAGGTAATTCAGCACGCCCAACTGCGGGTGGAACATCATCGTCCACACCAGCGCGATGGCGACCGGAGTCGCCATCATCGGCAGAATGAAGACGCCACGCAGGAAGTTGCGCAGCGGGAACTCGCGGTGAAACACCAGGGCGGCGGCGACGCCGAGGAACACCGGCAGGAAGGTCGCCAGCGCGGTGTAGGCGAGGGTGCGGCCCATCGCGAGATAGAACCGGTCCTCCCCCGCGAGGTGGATGTAATTGTCCAGACCGACGAAGGTCGAGGTTTGCCCGACCTGCCAGTCATGCAGGCTCATGAAGATCGTGAACAGCCACGGGAAAATGATCACCGCGCCAATCACCAGCAAGGCCGGGAAGGCGAAGCGGATGTATTTCCCGTCGCGCGTGTAGGCGCGGGCCTTGGCGGCGCGGGCCATCGCCAACGCCGCCTCCTCCCGTTCCATTTCTTCAGTTCTCGCCAGCGGCGAGGGTCCAGACGCCAGCGTCGACATTGACGCTCCTTGCTACTGCGCGAACCGCGCCCTTAGGCCCGTTCCGACTTCTCAAGGATCGGCTTGAACGCTTCGGTCGCCTTCTTCAGCTCGGTCGCGGGATCGGCGCCGGAGAACATGTTGGTCAGGGCGATCCCGAAGGTGTCGCGATATTCGCTGACCGGAATGATCTCCGGCAGGCCGGCGCGGCCGATCTTGGCGGAGTCGATGATCGAGGTGACCCACTCCTTCGGCAGCTTCAGCTTGTCGGTCTCGAACGCGGAAGCGCGCGTCGGCGAGCCCATGCCCTCTTCGACCATGCGGCGCATCATCAGCCGGGAGGTCGCCCATTGCGTGTAGAAATAAGCCGGGCCCTTCTTCTTGCTGGCGGCGGCGACGCCGATGCCGTCGCCGAACACCACGGCCTCATGCTTGACGGGGCCGGCGGGGATGACCGCGTAGCCGACCTTGCCGACGACCTTCGACTTGGCCGGGTCCTCCAGCGGCGGGGCCCAACCCACGCCGTCGATCCACATGCCGCACCGGCCCTGGCTGAAGGCGGCCAGACACTCCATCCAGTTGAACGCGACCACGCCCGGAGGCGCATATTTCGTGTTCAACTCCTTGTACATCTCGGCGGCGGCGATCGCGCCCGGCTGATCGGTCAGCAGCTTGCCGCTGGAATCGATCGCTTCGGCGCCGAAGCCGGCCATCAGCGCGGCCCAGGTCACCACGTTCGCATTCTTCAGGCCACGGTTGACCGAGCCGTAGACGCCGTTCGCCGGGTCATGGATCTTGGCCGCCGCCGCGACCATTTCCGCGAAGGTCTTCGGAACCGCGACGCCCTTGTTGGCGAACAGCTCCTTGTTATAATACAGAATGAAATAGTCGATCTGCAGCGGCAGGGACGAGATGCGGCCGTCGCTCTCCGTCGAATAGCCCACGCCGGCTTTCAGGTAATCGTTCCGATCGATGTCCGGCGCCGTCAGGCTGGCGTCGTCCAGCATCGGGCGGAGATCCTCCAGCCACTTGCCTTTGGCGAACAGCCGCTTCTGGACGTGCCAGGCGGTGGTGGTGACGTCGAAGGACGGCCGGCCGGAGGTGAACTCGATCACCTGCTTCTGGCGGTGCTGCTGCTCCGGGATCTGCTCGGCGCCGACCTTGATGCCGGTCAGGTCTTCGAATTCCTTTTGATATTTCTGCAGCAAATCGCCACGGGGGCTCTTCACCAGAGAGACCTCGATCTTCTCCCCTTTGAACCGCTGCCAATTGAACGCGCCCTGCGCATGGGCGGCGCGATGGTCAAACGACAGGGCTCCGGTCGCGGCCAAGCCGGCGGCGGCGGTTCCCTGCAAAACTGAGCGGCGAGACAGATCGTTTAGATCCGACATTTTTGTTTCTCCCTAAATGTGAAGGCGCTTGACGACGCCATTTCGGAATTTGTCAGACGATGGGGCGGCGGACCCTCGGATGTCAAACATCTTCGTGTCGTGATCAGCTATTCCGATACCGCCGCCGCGACGTGGTCGACGACGGTCGACCACTCCCCAGATACCGATTGCGAAAAGAGCCGCAGCGAGGGGTAGCGCGTCGAGCGCGCCTCATTGAGACCCCAGCGCCAATCCGCCGCGAAGGGCAGCAGCACCCATCCCGGTCGATTGAGCGCGCCGGCGAGATGGGCGACCGCGGTGTCGATCGTCACCACCCCGTCCAGATTCATCAGGCAGGCTGCGGTGTCGGCGAAATCCTCGAGGGACTGGGACAGGTCCAGCGTGCGATCCGCGAAGGGGCCTGCGGCCAGTTCGGCGGCGCGGAAGCCCATTTGCAGGCTGACCCAGTCGACGCCTGGCAGCGCCGCGAGCGAGGCCATTTCGCTCAAGAGGAGAGACCGATGCGCGCCTGCGCGGTTCGACTGGTTGCCGGCCCAGACCAGGCCGATCCGCCGGCGTCCCGGCGCGGGGCGGGGCAGGCGCGACCGCCATGACTCGACCAGATCGGGATCGATCGACAGATAGGGCGGGGCCAGCCCCCGCTCGGCGGCGCCGAGGGCGAGCGGCAGGCTCATCGTCGGGATCTGCGCGTCATAGGCGCCGACCGGTTCGCCGCGCGCGGTGACTTGGGCGACCCCCGGAATCGAGCGGGCGAGCGAGGCCAGCGCCGGTTGCACGTCCAGCAACAGCCGGCCCACCCGCGCGGCCGCGGCCCGCACGAACCGAAGACATTGCAGCGTGTCGCCGAAGCCTTGCTCGGCGTGGATCAGCAGGGTGAGGGCGGGATCGGCGCGGCCGTCCCATTGCGGCGCGTCCCGGCCGTGCGGCGGCACGTCCGGCAGCTCCCAGCGCCGTTCATACAGCGTTTGGCCCTCGCTCTCCCGTCCTTGGGTCAACAACAGCAGGGACAGATTGTAGGCGGGGGTGGCGTCCGCGGGGTCGCAGGCCATGGCCGCGCGAAAACAGGCCTCCGCCTCCTCCAGCTTTCCCTGTTCGCGCAGCGCGCGCCCGAGATTATTGTGCGCGGAGGCGAGGTCCGGCAGAAGGGTCAGCGCCCGCCGCAGGCTTTCCTCCGCTTCGGCCGGCTGGCCCGCCTCCAGCAGGGTCGTGCCCAGATTGAACTGGGCGACCGCATGGCCCTCGTCGTCTTCAAGCGCGGCGCGATAGGCTTCCACGGCCGGACCGATCTGGCCGCTGTCGCGCAGCGCGTTGCCCAGGGTCGTGCGCCATTCCGCGCTCGCGGGATCGCCTTGGCCGATCTCCAGCGCGGCCTCGGCGGCGTCCACCGCTTCGGCGGGACGGCCAAGGTCGATCAGCACGACGGCGCGGTCATGGTGCAGCGCCGGAACGTTCGGCGCCTCTTCGATGCAGCCCTCCAACTCCGCCAAGGCCTCTTCGCCGCGGCCTTGCAGATGCAGCGCGGTGGCGAGCAGCCGGCCGGTCGCCGGTCGCGCCAGGCCGACCGAGATCGGGCGAAGCACGGCCTCGGCCTCCGCCGCCTGTCCAAGATCCAGCAGCGCGAGGCTGAGGTTGCAGGCGACGTCGACCCGATCGGGCGACAGCGCCAACGCGCGACGATAGAGCGGGGTCGCTCCCTCGCCGTCGCCCGCGCTGTGCCGTTGCACCGCGAGCGCGATCAGCAGTTCGACGTCGTCGGGATAGAGCGCGGACGCCTCCTCCAGATGACGCGCCGCTTCCTCCGCCCGATCGGCGCGCCGAAGGATCCAGGCGCGGTGCAGCATCAGCCGTGGCGAACGCGCGCCCAACTCCACCGCTTCGTCGAGCGCGGCGAGCGCGGCGTCCAGCCGGCCGTCGCCAAAGGCGCAGAGCCCCTTCAGATGCCAGGCGACGCCGTTGCGTCGGTCTTCGATCAGGGCGGCGTTCGCCATCGCTTCGGCTTCGTCGCGGCGGCCGCCCGCCACCCAGATGAAGCCGCTTTCGAGCGAGTCGCCGGTCATCCGTAGCGCAGCTTGGTCGCCAGGATGGCCGAGGCCAGCCCCAGCGTGATCGCGTTCGACAGGATCAGCGGCAGGTCGCCCAGCATCACGCCATAAGCCAGCCAAAGCACGATGCCGATCTCCAGCAACAGGAAGGTCAGCAGCGAAATATCTTTGGTTTGGCGGGTCCGCACCGCGCGCACCGCCTGGGGCACGAAGGCGAGCGTGGTGCAGCAGGCGGCGATCAGTCCGATCGCCTGAACCAGATCCACGCCGAGGAGAGTGATCGTCATGGCGCCAGCCATTGCCCGACGGGGGCAGATCCTGCAAGCAGGAACCGCGCGCGGCGGTGGCCTTTCGCCGCGAGGCTCAGCCATTCCAGGCGATCGATCCGGAACCGCAGGACCGCGAAGTTCTCATAGCCCGCGACTCCCTCGGCGCCGGCCAGATGGCCCAGCGCGAGGCTCGGGTCGTCGATCTCGGCCCCGGGCGCGATCTCGGCCGCGTAGCAGACCCGGCTCATTCGACGGCTGCGCGCCCAGGCGGCCTCGGCGACCGCGTCGTCTTGATGGATCGTCGCCGATCCGGCCAGCCGCAGTTGAACGCGAACCTCCGGGTCATAGAACAACAGGCTGGCGCGTGGCTCCCGCGAGAGATGAAGCAGTTTCGCCGCGCGGCGGTCGGTGTGCAGTTGGGCCAGACGTTGCTCGCGATCGATCATGCGCAGCACCATGATCCGCGCGTCCGGCGCGCCGCCCGGGTCAACCGTCGCGACCACCGCCTGATGCAGGGCGGAGCGCCGATCGACCGCGCCCGTCTCCAGCCGCGTCCAGCAATCGGACAACAATGTCGCAAGATCCTCGGAGGCCGGCGTGATCATAATTTAGCCATAAGGTCGCATTACCTCTAATCGGGTTGGTCCCCCAGCACAGCGCACGGTCGCCGCCGACAGACTTGCGGCCGTTCGCCCCTCAGCCCCGCTCATGCTTGAGCGGGGCTGTTTTTATTGGGTTGGCCGCCTGTTTGCAAAAGATCTTGGCCGTGCATACTGTCCGAACAGGACGTAGGTCATCGCAGCGGGAGATCAGATCATCATGACGACCGAGAACGACCGGATTGAAGCCCAAAGCTTCCACGAAGATTGTCTTCAACTCGCTGCTGAGCAACTGGCCAAAGGGCGGTTGGATCGACGCAGCTTCCTTGCCGGCGTGGCCAGCCTGGGCGCGATGGCCGGCCTTTCCTCCGAGGCGGCGGCTCAGGTTGCGCGCGACATCGTGATGGTCAATTGGGGCGGGCTCGCGAACCAGGCCTTCGGCGACTATTACGGCAAGCCGTTCGAAGCGAAGAATCCAGGCTTCAAGGTCGTTCAGGACTCCAGCGGCCCGAGCCAGGGCAAGATCCGCGCGATGGTGGAGGCGAACAAGGTCACCTGGGATCTGTGCGACAGCAGCGCCGCCAGCTCGATCTTCCTGGGCAAGGCCGGGCTGCTCACCCCGATCGATTATTCGATCGTGGACAAGTCGCTGCTGCCGCCCAAGGGCTTCGCCTATCCCTATGGCGCGGCGCCCTACAGCTTCTCGACGATCATGGTCTATGACGCGGCCAAGTTTAAGGGCGATCCGCCCAAGACCTGGGCCGATTTCTGGGATCTGAAGAAATATCCGGGCAAGCGCATGCTGCGCAAAGACGTCAATTGCATGATCGACGCCGCCATCATGTCCGCGGGCACGCCGCTCGACAAGGTCTACCCGATCGATGAGAAGCTGGCCTGGGCCCAGCTCAAGAAGATCAAGGACCAGTGCGTCTATTGGACCAGCGGCACCGATTCCGAGCAGATCATGCGCACGGGCGAGGCCTCGATGGGCATCGTCTGGCACACCCGCGCCAAGGTCCTGTTCGAAGAATCAAAGGGCAAGTTCGACTTCACCTGGAATCAAGGGATCCTGCAGCCAGGCATCTTCGTCTCGCCGAAGAACAATCCCGCCGGCAAGGACGCCATGCGTCTGCTGCGGTCGATGCAGGAGCCGGAGCCGCAGGTCGGCCTGCTGCGCTTCTTCGGCAACGGCCCGACCAACCCCAAGGCCATCGCCATGGTGCCGGACGACCTCAAGCGTTTCGATCCGATGAACCCGGAGAACGCCAAGAACCAGCTTGTCTATGACGGCGATTGGTATGGCGAAAACTATGTTCGGATGCAGCAGGAATATCTGGATTTCATCTCGTCCTAGATCGCGGAAGTCACGCCGAGGACGATAAAAAACCTGGCCGACCCGCTGAAAAATACTTCTTTTTCAGCGATTAAAATTTAGGTGCGACTGAACAAAGATTGACATTCGATATGATTCGGGAGCTTTGCTGTCGGCGCGCGGCAGACTTTTGCCGCGTGGCGTCGTTCTGCGACGCGTCTATCCAAGGAATAATACAATGCCAGTTGGTACCGTGAAGTGGTTCAATTCCCAGAAGGGCTTCGGTTTTATCGAGGTCGCTGGCGGTGGTAAGGACGTTTTCGTCCACATCTCCGCGGTCGAGAACGCCGGGTTGAGCGGATTGGCCGATGGCCAGAAGATCAGCTACGAGTTGGCCGAGGAAAAGGGTAAGACCTCCGCGGTCAATCTGAAGCTCGTCTAAGCCTCAGGTCGATGTACGGCGCCATTTCCGGGACCTTGACGTCCCGGGGATGGTTTCCGGCGGTCATTCCGCCGGTTTATCCTCGAGCCGATCCAACTCCAGGTCCGGCGCCTTTGGCGACGGCAGCGGAGCGAGCGGCTTGATCGAGACTTCCGGCGGGGCCGGAACGGGCGTTGGCGGCGCAGGCGGCGGGACGGTGTAGTCCGGCACGATGCGCGCCTGAGCCCCAGCGATCACCAGCACATTCTGTCCGATTGCGAGCGGAACCTCATCCTTCTGAGTGACGGACACCAGCTCGCCGTTCGGCTTGCGCACGACATCCTCGTAGGCGGTGGTGTCGGTCGCGGCCTGTTCGGCCGAAGAGCCGATGATGCCGCCGATCAAGCTGCCGCCCAGCGCGCCGATCGCGCTGACCACGCCGCTGCCGGGGGCCTGCGAGCCGGCGATGCCGCCCACCGCGCCGCCGGTCACGGCGCCGGTCGTCGCCTGCGCGCGAATGTCGACCCGGCGCACCCCCACGATCATGCCCTGATCCACTTTGTTCGCCTGTTGCGCGGCCGCGCCCGAATAGGTGTTGGGCGAATAGTCGGGCCCGCAGGCGGCGAGCGACAACAGGAGGCCGGAGATGACCAAAGCGGCGCGTGATCTGGCCATGCGCAAAAATTTCCAATGAATCGGGTTGGGAGGCGGGACCTTAGCAACCCCGCCGCTCGATGTCAGCGGCGCAGCACCGAGAAGAAGTCACGATTGTCGGTGACTGTGGCGAATTTGAGCTGCCCCTGGCGCGCGTTGGGATCGGATCCGGCCATGGCGCGGTTCAGATGTTCCGCCCGCACGCCGGCGCCTCCGTCGCTTGGGCCATAGACGGCGGCGTAGGTCAATTCCGGCGCGTTCATGTCCAGATGCATCGCGATCTGACAGCGATAGGCTTGGAACACGCGCGCCATGGCGCTCGGCGTCGCGGTGGTGAAGTAGGCGTAGATGAGGAACCGGCTCGATCCCTCCGTCTGCAGGCAGACGCCGCTGCGCAACGCCCGCAACTGACCCTGGGCGGAGCCAGACCAATTGCCGAGCAGCCAGTCGCGCACATAGGCGTGGGGCGCGCCGTCCTCGATCAGCGGCGTGCCGTTCTGGCGCACGAAGCGGATGCGGTCCAGCGCCTGATCGTCCTCGGCGCGCCAGACCTTGAGGTCGGTGGTTCCGTCGGCGTAGCCGATCAGGCTGATCAGGCCAGGGCGCGGTCGGCTG
>JBMLRS010000380.1:0-3684 GCA_049240905.1 Elsteraceae bacterium | reverse complement strand
ATCGAACTGATCTCGACCCGTCAGCAGGCAGAACAGGACGCGCTGCGCCTCACCGTCGCCGCCGCGGCGGAACGAGAGGCGGCGGAGGATCGCGGCGCTGCGATCCGGGCCGAAGCCGAAGCGGAATCCGACGCCGACAAGATCCGCTCGCTCGCCGCGCGCATCCGCCATGAGGTGGAGGCTGAAGGAACCCGCCTGATGAACGAGGCCCAGAACCAGTTGAGCCCGGATGCGCGTCAATCCGCGCTGCGCATGAAGCTGGTGGAGAAGATCGAGGCGATCGTGCGCGAGTCCGGCCGGCCCTTGGAGCGGATCGAGAGCATCAAGATCCTGCAGGTCGACGGCCTCGCCGGCGGCGGAAGCGGCGGGGGCGGGAATGGCGGCGGCGAGGGCGGCTTCGCCGACAATGTCGTCAACTCGGCCCTGCGTTACCGCGCTCAGGCCCCGCTGGTGGATCAGTTGTTGAGCGAGATCGGCATCGATCAGGGTGATGTCGGCAAGATCGCGCGCGGCATTTTGGGCAGAACCCCGGACGCGACGCCGCCGGTCTTGGGGGAATAGCCGATGATCAAGGTGTATGTGTCGTCCGTGCTGGAAGCGCCGGCCGACCGGGTCTGGGCGATCATCCGCGATTTCAACGCCCTGCCCCGCTGGACGCCCTTCGTCGCGGAGTCCCGGATCGAGAGCAATCAATCGGCCGATCGCGTCGGCTGCGTGCGGAACTTCAAGCTGAAGGACGGCGGGGTGATCCGCGAGCAGCTGCTGGCGCTGTCGGACTTCGACCTCCAATGCAGCTATTCGATCCTGGAAAGCCCGATGGGCGTCCAGAACTATGTCGCGACCCTGAAGCTGACGCCGATCACTGATGGCGATCGCTGCTTCGCCGAATGGTGGGCGGAGTTCGACTGCTCGCCGGAGCGCGAACAGGCGCTGTCGCAGTTGATCGGCCAGGATGTGTTCCAGGCCGCCTTTGATCACCTCAAAGGTCTGGTCAGGC
Organism: Elsteraceae bacterium; assembly: GCA_049240905.1. Classification (GTDB taxonomy): domain Bacteria; phylum Pseudomonadota; class Alphaproteobacteria; order Elsterales; family Elsteraceae; genus JBMLRS01. The sequence continues at coordinate 2,687 of JBMLRS010000380.1, read as the reverse complement.
GCTGATCGATGATCAGGGTCACGCGCTCCACGGTCATTGACGCGCCCATTGAGCGGGTCTGGGCGATCCTGCGCGATTTCAACAGCCATATCGACTGGCACCCGATCATCGCTGAGTCGCATATCGAGAACGACGAGCCAGCGGACCAGGTCGGTTGCGTGCGCAACTTCACCCTGAAGAACGGCGAACATATCCGCGAGCAGCTGCTGACCCTGTCGGACAGCGACTACGTCTCGACCTACTGCATTCTGGACGCCACGATTCCGCTGCGCCGCTATGTCGCCACGGTCCGGCTGAAGCCGGTCACCGACGGGCGGCGCACCTTCTGGCATTGGGAATCGACCTTCGATCCGCCTCGCGGCCGGGAGCAGGAGTTCGCGGCGCTCGTCGGCCAAGGCGTCTATGAAGCCGGTTTCGACGCGATAAAGGCCTATCTTCGGCGAGACGCTCGTCCCGCCGGCCCAAAAACCGCGACGGGCGCTGCGATCGGCGCCCAGGGCATTGTCGTGACCCACTTCGGCGGTCCGGAGGTGTTGCGCTATCAGGAACTGGAGGCGCCGCCGCCGGGTCCGGGCGAGGCGCGCATCCGACAGACCGCGATCGGCGTGAATTACATCGATGTCTATGTCCGCACTGGCCAATATCGAATGATCAATCCCCCCGGAGGATTGGGGATGGAGGCGGCGGGGATCGTGCTCGACGTGGGCGCCGGCGTCGCCCATCTGCTGCCGGGCGACCGCGTCGCCTACGCGGCGCCGATCCCCGGCGCCTATGCGACCCATCGAACATTGGACGCGACGCATCTCGTGCCCCTGCCCGATGGCGTCGATGACGAGATCGCCGCCGCCGTGATGCTGAAGGGCATGAGCGCGGCCTATCTGCTGCACCGAACCCGGCAGGTCCGCCCCGGGGAGCATGTGCTGGTGCACGCCGCCGCCGGAGGGGTTGGGTTGCTGCTCTGCCAATGGGCCAAGCGCCTGGGCGCCACCGTGATCGGCACCGTGTCCAGCCATGAGAAGGCCCATCTCGCGCGCAGCCACGGCTGCGCCTTCCCCATCGTGACCCGTGATTATCGCTTCGCCGAGGATGTGCGCACCGTGACGGATGGGCGCGGCGCCGACGTCATCTATGACGGGCTGGGTCAAGCCGCCGCGCAAGAGAATCTGGCCGCCCTCGCCTTCTGCGGACAGTGGGTCAGCTACGGACAGGCGAGCGGCCCTCTGGATCCGATCGCGCCAGGCCGTCTGTCCGAGAAATCCGCCACGCTCAGTCGGCCGGTCCTGTTCCATTACACCGCGACCCGCGCCGATCTGAACGCCTTGTCAGGCCAGTTGTTCGGCGCGTTGATCGATGGCGACCTCCGCCCCCTGATCGGCGGACGCTGGTCGCTCAGTAACGCGGCGGACGCCCACCGCGCCCTTGAATCTCGCGGGACGACAGGCTCGCTGCTGCTGATTCCGTAAGCCTCGCTCGTAGGCGCAGGCGACCGGATCCAGGCCACCCAACCGCGCGCGGCGCCGATGAAAAGCCTACGCCAGATCACCTAACGCCGCGCCCGCAGCCGGGCGATCGACGGCGTCGATGCGCCAGGAAGCCAAAAATTCGTTGTCGTAATGACTGGTATATTTCGAAAGGTGTAATATTATTTTTACATGTCGAAGCTGATCCGTCCCCCCCTCCCTTTGTCGCCGATTAACCGGGACGAGTTCGACATTGACGGGATGGACGCCGAAGCGCTGAACGGCTTGCCGTTCGGGGCCATCAAGGTGGACGAGGACGGGCGGATCCACTTCTACAACAAGGCTGAGAGCCTGCTTTCAGGACGCGCGCCGGAGCGCGTGATCGGGCGACGCTTCTTCCACGAGGTCGCGCCCTGCACGAATATGCCAAGCTTCTACGGCCGCTTTGTCCAGGCGGTCGTGAGAGAGAAGGCTCAAGTCTCCTTCACCTTCGTGTTTGATTTCGCGATGCGGCCGGTGCGCGTGCGCATCGACATGACGCCGGCGCGCGAGGCGGGCCAATACTGGATCCTTGTCCGACCGGTCGAGCGTCTGGTTGTCGAAGAGCGGACGGACGCTCAACGTCTCGTCACCGAGGCGCAGGTGCGCGTGGTCGGCGAATCGATCGACACCACCGTCTGCGAGCGCGAGTCGATCAACATGCCGGATGCGATCCAGCCCCACGGCGCCCTGATCGCCATCGACCGCGAGGATCTAACGATCGTCGCCGCCAGCCGAAACGTCGGCGACCTGCTCGGGGTCCCGTTGGAGCGGATGCTCAGCCTTCCCGCTGGCGAATGGTTCGAAGAAAGCTTCTTGAAGACGATCATGAAGGCGACGAGCCGCCAGGGGGCGCGCAAACGCGGGGCGACGCGAACGCTGAACGGCGGCTGGTTCTCCTACGCGGCGCATCAATCCGGGGGATCCCTGATCGTCGAGCTGCAGCATCCTCCTGTCGTTGCGGATTCGGGCGCCTATCGGGTCGACCAGGCGCATGGCTTCCTCGACGATTTCTTCGACGTGGTCATCTGCGCCCCGCCCAGCGAGTATGTCGCGCAGGAAGCCGCGCGCATGATCCGGGAGTTCAGCGGCTTTGACCGGGTGCTGATCTACCAGTTCGACGAGGCGGGAAACGGCAACGTCGTCGCGGAGGAAAAGGTCACGGACTGGGAGCAGAGTCTGGTCGGC
>JBMLRS010000379.1:0-5678 GCA_049240905.1 Elsteraceae bacterium | reverse complement strand
GGATCTCGCCGCGATCCATCATCCGGGTCTCATAGCGGGCGACGCCGGCCTGATTGTGGAAGCGATGGAGCATGTTGCGCCGGTTCTCGAACTCCGTCTCCGACAGGCAGAGGTGGAAGCCGCCGGGGCGCTGGAAACTGACGTCCAGCCCAGTCTCCGCCTTCAGGTCATCGGAGAAACCGGCCCAGGATTCCGACGATCGCACGGTCCAGGCGGCGTAGTCCGGCAGGCCCAGGCCCTTGGACTGCACCCAGACCAGCGCGAAATTCCCGCGCGAGGCGCGCACGGCCATATCGCCCTCGTCAAACACGGCGACGCGCTGGTCGGCGCGGGCCAGGCCATAGGCCGCAGCGGCCCCGACCAGCCCGCCGCCGATCACGGCCGCGTCAAATTCCGTCGCGCTCATTGGTCCGCCTTGCCTTTCCCGATCAGCAGATTTTCCAGCCCATAGAGGCGATCCAGCACGACCAGGAAGATCACCGTCACGGCGATCACGCAAGCCGACACCGAGGTCACCAGGGGATCGATGTTGTCTTGAATGTAGAGGAACATCCGCACCGGCAAGGTCTCCGTGCCGGGGGTGGCGATGAACACGCTCATCGTCACTTCGTCGAAGGAGTTGATGAAAGCCAGGGCCCAGCCGCTCGCCAGACCCGGCAGGATCAGGGGCAGGGTGACTCTGCGAACCACTTTCGCCTCTGTCGCGCCGAGCGAGCGCGCCGCCTGCTCGATCGCCGGGTTCATGCCGGTGGCGGACGCCAGGGTCAGGCGCAGGGCGAAGGGGAAGACCAGAATGATGTGGGACAGCACCAATCCGACGAAGGTCCCGCTCAGCCCGATCTCGGTGAAGAAGCGCAGGAAGGCGATGCCGAGCACGACATGCGGCACCATCAGCGGCGCCTGGAACAGCGCCAGCGCCGCGCCGCGGCCGGGGAAGCTGTGCCGCGCCATGGCCAGGGCGACGGGAACCGAGAAGCCGATGGCCAAAAGGGATGACAACGCGCCGAGCCAGACGCTGCGCCAGAAGGCGGTGATGAATTCCGGATAGTCGCCGATCGCGCGGAACCAGCGCAGCGAGACCTCCGTCGTCGGAAAGGAGAGATAGGATTCCGGCGTGAAGGCGACCGCGCAGACCGCCAGGATCGGGGCCAGGGTGAAGATCACGAACAGCGTGTGGAAGATCAGCGCCAGCGGGCCGTTGCGGCTCATCGGAAGACCTCCGCGTAGCGCCGCTCCACAAGTCGGTTCACCAGGGACACGGTGAGAATCAGGCCGACCAGCAGCGTGACGGCGATCGCCGCGCCCAGCGGCCAGTTCAGCGTGTTCAGGAACTCGTCGTAGGCCAGCGTCGAGGCCATCTTCAGCCGCCGGCCGCCGATGATCGCCGGGGTGGCGAAGGCGCTGGCCGCCAGCGCGAACACGATCACCGATCCGGCCAGCAGGCCGGGCATGATCTGCGGCAGCACGATGCGATAGAGGATGGTCGCCTGTCCCGCGCCCAGGGTCGCCGCCGCGTTCTCCACCTGCGGGTCCAGGCGCTGCAGGGCGGCCCAGACGGACAGCACCATGTAGGGCGTCAGCACATGGGTCAGCGCGATCACCACCCCGGTCTCGGTGAACATGAACGGGATCGGCTGGCTCAGCGCGCCGACGCCGATCAGCGCCTTGTTGACCAGCCCGGAGGCGCCGCCGAACAGCAGCGCCCAGCCCAGAGTCCGGGCGACCACGGAGATCAGCAGCGGCCCCAGCACGACCAAGAGGAAGATCGCCCGCCAGGGGGCGCGCATGCGATTCAGGATGTAGGCTTCCGGCGCGCCCAACAGCAGCGACAGAACGGTGACCTGCAGCGAGATCCGGATGGTGCGCAGGAACATCTCGTGGAAGTAATCGTCGGTGATCAACTCCCGCCAGTTCTTGAGGATGAAGACTGGTTCGATCCCCTTGTACTGACCCCAGTCATGGAAGGAGAGCAGCACCGTCATCAGCAGCGGGATCAGCAGGATCGCGACGAACAGCAAAAGCGCCGGCGACAGCATCGCGTAAGGCGCGTAGCGGCGCAGGAAGCCGGTCATGCGCGGGTCCGCATGTCTTCCGCGCGCCAGCATAGCGTGACGGCGTCGCCTTCGGCGGGCGGCGTCTCCCCGGCGTTCTGGCGGATCACGGTCAGGCGCCCTGCGGCGGTGTCGATCTGATAGAGCCAGCTGTCGCCCTGGAAGATCCGTGTGCGGACGGCTCCGGGCAGGCTTGGACCGGCATGTCCGGGCTGGGCGAAGGCGAACTTCTCCGGCCGGATCGTAGCAAGGCCCGTGAGGCCGACCAGCGCGCCGTCCAGCAGGTTGGTCTTGCCCAGAAAATCCGCCACGAAGGCGGTGGCCGGCCATTCATAGGTCTCGTGCGGCGGGCCGATCTGCTCCACCGCGCCCTTGTTCATCACGACGATCCGGTCGGCCAGCGCCATGGCCTCGCTCTGGTCATGGGTGACCAGGATCGTCGTCGTGCCGAGCGTGCGTTGGATCTGGCGCAGTTCGATCTGCATCTCCTCGCGCAGCTTGGCGTCGAGGTTGGACAGCGGCTCGTCCAGCAGCAGAATTCGCGGGCGGACGACCAGCGCGCGGGCCAGCGCCACGCGCTGCTGTTGCCCGCCGGACATGCGCCGGGGATAGCGCTCTGCGAGGGCGGAGAGGCCGACCAGCGCAAGGGCTTCCGTCACGCGGCGCGCGCGCTCGGCTTTGTCGACGCCCTGCATCTCCAGCCCGAAGGCGACGTTCTCCGCCGCGGTCATGTGCGGGAACAGGGCGTAGCTCTGGAAGACGACGCCCAGGCCTCGCTGCGCCGGCTTCATGGCGGTGAGGTCGCGCCCCTCCAGCTGGATCCGACCGCCGGTCGGCTCCACGAACCCCGCGATCATCTGCAAAGTTGTGGTCTTGCCGCAGCCGGAGGGGCCGAGCAGGGCGATGAACTCGCCTTGCTCGACCTCCAGCGACAGTTCGCGGACGGCGAAGGCGCCGTCATAGCTCTTGCTCAGGCGATCGAGAGCCAGGAAGGCCATGTCGGCGCGCTCCGGGGTTGGATTACCGCTCGATCTCGCGGGTCCAGCGCTTGTTCCACTCTTCGCGGTTCTTGTTGATCACGTCCCAATCAACCGCCTTCAACTGCTTGATGTCGTCGCCATAGGGCAGGCCCTTGCGCTCTTCCGCGGTCAAGGCGACCTTCTGATTGGTCGGACCGAAGCCCGCGCTCTTGGCGAGGATAAGCTGAACCTCCGGCGACACCAGATGCTGGACGAAGGCCTGCGCCTCCTTGTCGTTCTTCGAGCCGCCGATCGGGCAGGCGGCGACGCCGAGGGCGAGGCCGCCTTCCTTTGGATAGATGAAGTCGATCGGCAGGCCGGTCTGGTCCGCCAGCGCCTTGGCGCGGCCGGAGCCCCAGACGCCGATCACGCCCTGCTTGGACTGGAACAGCTCGGTCATCTTGCCGGGCGAGGGCTCATAGGCCAGCACGTTGGGGCCGATGTCGTTCTTGAAGGCGGCGAAGCCGGGATCGATCTTGCTCTCCCCGCCGCCGCGGATGCGCGCCATCATCACCACGGCGTGGAGGCCGTAGGTGTTGTTGAGCGGCGGAATGACCACGAGCTTCTTGTATTTCGGGTCCTTCAGGTCTTCCCAGGAGGTGGGCGCGGCCCAGCCTTTCTCAGCGAAATACTGCTTGTTGTACATGATGCCGGTGCCGACCATGCCGACCCCGACCGCGCGGTCGTCCTTGAACTTCATGATCGAGTAGACGTCCTTGTAGACGTCCGCCGGGGCCAGCTTGCCGCAGAAACCCAGCTCGATCGCCTGATAGGCTGGGCCGTCGTCCAGGATGATCGCGTCGATCACCTGATTGCCTTTCTGGGCCTGCAGCTTCGCCAGAGTGTCGGTGGAGTTGCCGGCGACGAACTCGACCTTCACCCCATGCTGCTTCTCGAACGGCGGGATCACCATTTCGCGCATCGTCTTCTCGAAGGATCCGCCATAGCCGGCGACGGTGAAGGTCTTTTGCGCGGCGGCGGGTTGGCTCGCCATGGCGAGCAAGGCGGCGGCGGCGAAGGCGACGGGCGACAGTCTCTGCATCGTGAACTCCCTGAAATTGAGAAGTGATTGAGCGGTTTATGACGTCTTGAAGAAAGCCTCCCTCAATCTATACATAACGTCCAATCGAATGTTTTGAGGGTGGAATACAGTTTTGTTATGCTGCTCCGTCAGTTGAACCGAGCAACGCCATGCTGCTGAATCCCCGCCAATTGGAGGCTTTTCGATTTGTCATGTTGCGCGGCTCCGTCACCATGGCCGCGCGCGACCTGAACGTCAGCCAACCCGCGATCAGCCGGCTGATCAAGGATCTGGAGCTGCGCAGCGGCCTCACCCTGTTCGATCGCCAAGGCAATCATCTGGTTCCAACGCCGGAGGCGACCTTGTTGCTGGCGGAGGTGGAGCGCTACGCCGCCGGCCTTCAGGCGCTTTCGACGTTTGCGGCGGAGTTGGGTCTGCGGCGGCGCGGCATGCTGCGGATCGTCTCCCTGCCGGCGATGGCGATGGGCTATCTGCCGCGCTTCGTGGCCGGCTTCATCGCGGATCGATCGCTGGCCAGCGTGTATCTGCACGGCATGCCGTCGCATCTGGTGGTGGAGGCGATCGCGGCCGGCCAGGCGGAGATCGGTTTCGCCGCCGCACCGCCGGAGCGGCCGGGGTTGCGGATCGAACCGATCAAATCGCGCGCGGTGCTGGTCGTTCCCCAGGCCCATCGCCTTGCGGATCGACGCGTGGCGAGCGAGCAGGATCTGGCCGGGGAGCGCTTCATCTCTCTGGAGGGCCCGTCCTTCTTCACCTCTCACACCGGGACGATGATGGCGGAGCGCGGGGTCGAAGTGGTGGTGAAGACGCCGCTGTCGGGCATCGCCTGCAGCCTTGTGGCGCAAGGCGCGGGGATCGCCCTGGTCGATCCCTTCTCCGCCAGCGACTACGCCGGGCGAGGCTTGGCGATCCTGAAGTTCGAGCCCGCGATCGACGTGCCTGTCTCGGTGGTCACAAGCGCCCAGCGGCGGCTGTCGCAGATCTCAACTGAGTTCATTGACGCCTTTCGCGCTCACATCGAGGCGACGGGATCGGGGGCGTAGGGTTCAGATCCGCTCCCAGAGACCGGTCTGTTCGTCGAATTTCGATTGTTCTCGGCCGCGGAAATCGCCGTGCGAGACCACGCCCACCACGCGGTCGCCCTCGACGATCGGCAGATGGCGGAACCCGCCGTCCTGCATGTGGTGCAGCGCCTCCACCGCCGTGCGGCCGGCGGTCAGGCAGTCGGGCTTCCGGGTCATCACGTCCGCCAGGGTGAGGGAGGAGGCGTCGCCGCCGCAGGCCAGCACTCGGCCGACCGCGTCGCGGCCCGTGAAGATGCCGACCAGCCGACCGCCGTCTTCGGTGACCAGCACGGCGCCGACCTTGCGGTCATGCATCTTCTGGCAGGCTTCGCGCACGGTCGCGGTCGGCGGCAGGGTCAGTGGGTTCTGATCGCGAATGATCGTGGACAGATCGCGGATCGTGACGTCTTTCATGGCTTGCCTCCCGAGGGGTGCGGCGTCCTGCTGCGGCGCCGGCTTGTCATCTATATGTCACGCTCGGAGCGATCCGGCATTGATTTAG
>JBMLRS010000378.1:0-3692 GCA_049240905.1 Elsteraceae bacterium | reverse complement strand
CCGCGGTCGTGGGCTATCCGCACGACATCAAGGGCCAGGGCATCTACGCCTACGTCACCCTGATCGCTGGGGAAGAGCCGACCGAGGCGCTGCGCAAGGAATTGGTGAACTGGGTGCGCAAGGAGATCGGCCCGATCGCCTCGCCCGATCTGATTCAATGGGCGCCCGGCCTGCCGAAGACCCGCTCCGGCAAGATCATGCGCCGGATCCTGCGCAAGATCGCCGCCAATGAGCATGACCAGCTCGGCGACGTCTCCACCCTCGCCGATCCCGGCGTGGTCCATGATCTGGTCGACCACAGGATGAATCGCTGATGGACACGCTTGCGCCCAACCGCCCAGTCGTCGACGCCGACGAGATCCTCGCCGGCATCCAGGAATGGATCTCGATCGAAAGCCCGAGCCATGACGCCGTCGCGGTCAATCGCATGGTCACCCGGGTGCAGGAGCAAGTGGAGCATCTGGGCCTCGCGACCGAGCGCACGCCCGGCCGCGACGGCTTCGGCGACATCCTGAAGGCGCGCACGCCCTGGGGCGAAGGGCCCGGCATCCTGGTGCTGGCCCATCTCGACACCGTGCATCCGATCGGGATGCTGGAGGGCGCGCTGAAATTCCGGCGCGAGGGCGACAAGGTGTTCGGCCCCGGCATCTACGACATGAAGGCCGGCGGCTATCTGGCCTATTACGCGCTGCGTCATCTGATCCGCCTGGGCAAGGAGACGCCGCTGCCGGTCACCTTCCTGTTCATCCCGGAGGAGGAGGTGGGCTCCCCCACCAGCCGCGCGATGATCGAGGCCGAGGGGCTGAAGAACAAATATGTGCTGGTCTGCGAGCCGGCGCGCGACGGCGGCAAGATCGTCACCAGCCGCAAGGGCGTGGCGCGCTTCATCGTCTCGGTCGAAGGCCGCCCGGCGCACGCCGGGGCCGCGCACCATATGGGCCGCAGCGCGATCAAGGAGATGGCGAAGCTGATCCTGCAGATCGAGGGCATGACCGATTACGACCGCGGGATCACCACCTCGGTCGGCCTGATCACCGGCGGCACCGGGGTCAACGTCGTGCCGCAATTCTGCTCCGCCGAGGTCGACATGCGCGTGCCGAACGCGGAAGTGGGCGAGGAGATGGTCGCCAAGATGCTGGCGCTGACCTCCTCCGACGCGGACGTGAAGGTGACGGTGGAGGGCGAGTTGAACCGCCCGCCCTACACGAAGGACGCCGGCATCGCCGCCCTGTTCGAGACCGCCAAGGAGATCGCGGCGGAGATCGGCTTCGAGCTGAAGGACGTGCCGATCACCGGCGGCGGCAGCGACGGCAACTTCACCGCAGCCTTGGGCATCCCCACGCTGGACGGCCTCGGCGCGGACGGCGTCGGCGCCCACACCGATTACGAGCACATCTATTATTCGTCGCTGGTGGAGCGCGCCAAGCTGCTGCAGGGCCTGTTCGAGCGGTTGACTTAAGCTTTCACGGACAACGGAACGCTTTGGCGAAGGCGGGCACCACCAGGCTCGCCGCGTTCTTCTGCAACTCCCGCGGCGTCTGCCGCTCGAGCACGCCGATCACCATGTCGCGCAAGGCCCCCAGATTGCTGCGCTCGGGCAGGCAGAAGGTGATCGCCGGCTGATCCGTGGTCTGCAGCGCGTCCTGGTAATCCACCAGCGCCGCGATATAGCCGCCGCACAGATTGCTCATCGGGTCCTTGCAGTAGCCCAGCAAGCTCAGGCCATCGACGAACCCGGCTTGCGACGGCTTGGCGCAAGCGATCGCCGCTGCGAAGAGCCCGCCGATCATCCAGACTTTCATGCCGCTTCCTCCGCTACGCGCCGCTAGCCCCAGGCGCTCCGTCTATGGCATGGATAAGCCGAAACGCGGCGACGCGCAAAAGACGTGAGAGGGAGCATGGAATGTCAAAGCTACGGGCGGTGATTTTTGGCTTGGCGGCGGTCGGGCTGGTCGGGATGACCCAAACGCAGGCCGACGCGCAGACGCCAAAGCGCGGCGGCGAGTTGCGGGTCGCGGTGGCGTCGGAGCCGAACACGACGGATTGCCACGCGGCCTCCACCTTCACCGTGGTGCATCACCTCGCGCCGCATTACTCCTTCCTGGTCCGGCATGATCCGGCCAACTACCCGAAGATCATCGGCGATCTGGCGAAAAGCTGGAGTTGGTCGGCCGACAACAAGGCCCTGACCGTCACTCTGCATGAAGGCGTGAAGTTCCACGACGGCTCCGCCCTCACCTCCGCCGACGTGAAGGCCAGCTATGAGCGGATCAAGACCCCGCCGACCGGCGTCAACTCCCCCCGCCGCGACCATTACCGCGGCATGACCGCCGTCGAAGCGCCGGACGCCAAGACCGTGGTCTTCAAGCTGGAGCAGCCGGACCCCTCCTTCCTCACCAAGCTCGCCAGCCCCTATAATTGCATCTTCTCAGCCGCCAAGCTCGCGGCCGATCCGCGCTCGCCGGAGAAGGAGATCATGGGCAGCGGTCCCTTCGTGTTCGTCGAGCGCAAGGCTGGCTCCGAATGGGTCGGCAAGCGGTTCGAAGGCTACTTCAAGAAGGACCTGCCCTATCTGGACGGCTTCCGCAATCTGGTGATGGCCAACAGCGCGATCATCAACAATCTCCAGGGCGGCAGCGTCGACGTCGAGTTCCGCGGCATCAACCCGGCCGAGCGCGACCGCCTGAAGGCCGCCGCCGGCGACAAACTCAGCTTTGAGGAAATCTCCTGGCTCAGCGGCTTCATCCTGTCCTTCAACACCGAGAAAGCGCCGTTCGACGACGTCCGTGTGCGCAAGGCGCTTCATATGTCGCTGGACCGCTGGGGCGCGATCCCCGGTCTCGCCAAGATCTCGCAGCTGAAGGATGTCGGCGGTCTGTTGCGTCCGGGCTTCGAGTTGGCCGCCACCCCGGCGGAGCTGGAGGCCATGCCCGGCATGCAGCGCGACATGACCGCCGCCCGCGCGGAAGCCCGCAGGTTGCTGCGCGAGGCCGGACACCCCAACCTCACCTTCAAGCTGGTCAACCGGCCGGTCGCGCCCTACCCGACCGTCGGCGTGTTCCTGATCGACCAATGGCGCCAGATCGGCGTGACGGTGGAGCAGGTCCAGGTCGACACCGCGCAGTATTTCGCCGCGTTGGGCAACGGCACGTTCGAAGCGGCGGTGGATTTCACCACCGAATATGCGGATGAGCCGAACATTCAATGGTCGAAATATATCTCGGTCGATCGCTCGCCCGCGCCGCTCAACTCCGCGCGCTTCACCGACCGCAAGCTTGACGCGCTGTTCGACCAGCAAAGCGTCGAGGCCGATCCGGCCAAGCGCAAGGCCCTGCTGCGCCAGATGGAGACCTACATGCTCGATCAGGCCTACATGGTCCCGCTGTTCTGGTTCAACCGCATCGTCGCCCATAACAGCTCGATGAAGGGGTGGCCAATCACCCCCAGCCATCTGCTGAACCAGAGCCTCGCGGAAATCTGGTTCGACCGTTAAGCCGCTGGCGTTCGCCGGCGCTGATTCCCTTTCCTGAGCGACCGCGGCGGCGGTTCTCAGGGAAGGGTTTTGCGCGGGTCGGGCCGTTTAACGCGTTCTAAACTTGGCCTGAATCGCAAGAACCGAAACGCGCTATCTTTCATGAAGCGCTGAACAAGATCGGCTTCGACGTGAGCCGATCTTGTTTTACGCCGTCGCG
>JBMLRS010000377.1:0-3064 GCA_049240905.1 Elsteraceae bacterium | reverse complement strand
ATCGAGATGTCCGGGGCCACTCCGATCATGGTGGACATCACCGCCGACCGGTACTGCCTGGATCCGGAGATGGTCGCCCGCGCGATCACCCCGCGCACCAAGGCGATCATGCCCGTGCATCTCTACGGCCACCCCGCCGACATGGGCCCGCTGCTTGAGCTCTGCGCCCGCCACGGCCTGAAGCTGGTCGAAGACTGCGCCCAGGCCCATGGCGCCGAATGGCAGGGCCGTCAGGTCGGCACGATCGGCGACGTCGGCTGCTACTCGCTCTACCCGACCAAGAACCTCGGCGCCCTCGGCGACGGCGGCATCATCGTGACCAGCGACGCCGAACTCGCGGAGAAGCTGCGCATGATCCGCCAATATGGCTGGCGCGACCGTCAGTACTCGGAGATCCAGGGCATCAACTCCCGGCTCGACGAGATCCAGGCCGCCGTGCTGCGGGTGAAGCTGAACTATCTCTCGGCCGGCAACGCCCGTCGCCGCGACATCGCCCAGCGCTACGCCAACGGCCTGAAGGACCTGCCGCTGACCCTGCCGGAAGTTCAGGAAGGCTGCGAGGCGGTCTACCACCTCTATGTCCTCCGTTCGGCCGAGCGCGACGCCCTTAAGGCCCATCTCGCGGCCGAAGGGATCATCGCCGGCGTCCATTATCCGCTGCCCTGCCACAAGCACCCGGCCTATGAGACCCGCTTCGGGGCCGAAAGCCGCCCGGTGGCCGAGTCGATCGTCTCCGACATCCTGTCGCTGCCCATGTACCCGGAGCTGCGCAACGATCAGGTCGACCGCGTGATCGAGGCCGTCCGCGGCTTCTACGCGATGGCCGCCGCCGCCGACTAAATTCGTCGTCCCTGCGAGACAAAGCCCTTCGCGCCATCGCGCGGAGGGTTTTGGCGTGGCAACCTGCCCCGTCGCATCAGAACGGGAGCCCGCCATGCCAAAGCTCGATCTCTCCAAAATCCCGGTCCGGAGCGGCACCGGCTATCCGCCGCCGCATGACGCCGCCGTGCGCGATCGAACCTCGCAGCGACTGGCCGACGCCGCCGGTCTGACAGGGTTCGCCGCCAACCGCGTGATCCTGGCGCCCGGCGCCTGGTCCTCGCAGCGCCATTGGCACAGCCATTCCGACGAATTCCTGGTGATGCTCGAAGGAAACGCCGTGCTGATCGAGGACGACGGCGAACATCCGCTAGGGCCAGGCGATTTCGCGGCCTTCAAGGCCGGCGACCGCAACGGCCATCATCTGGTGAACCGCTCCGACCAGGACGCCGTGTTTCTGGTGATCGGCTCGCATCACCCCGATGATTGCGGCGAGTATCCGGACATCGACATGAAATTCCTCTCCAAGATGGAAGGCGGCGGCTTCGCCAGAAAGAACGGCGAGCGGTTCTAGCGTGAGCGCGGCCCGCGCCAGCGGCCTCAGCGTCGATCTCAGTCTGGAGCGCAATCAAGCCTTCGAATGCGTGCTGATCTGGAGCGGCGATCCACCGGGCAGCCCAAGATTTCTGCCCACCCCGGCCCTGATGATGAACGGGGATGATCCGCCCCGCCTTCGTCGGCCTGCTCTGCCCCGCCCTCACCCAAGGCGTCACGCACCGCAACCTGCTTGGCCCCCAGGCGACGCAAACCGAAATCAACGCCCGCTCCCCCAGCCACCGCATCCCCAAGGATGTCCCGCCCTGCTTCATCGCCCACGCCCGTGACGACGCCGCCGTCTGCGTGACCGACAGCGAGGAATTTCTGGCGGCGCTGAACGCCAATGGGCCGACTGTCGAGGCCCATTCTTCGACCAGGGCTCGCCGGAAGACCTGCCAATCAAGGCTTGGCCGGATCTGTTCACGAAATGGGCGAAAGGGGTGGTGAAGATGTGAGGGGGCGGCAAGTCCTTGCTATCGAGCACGGAACAGGATACCTAATTCGGTAACATCATCGACCGAGGCGTGCCAATGGACATCACCAAAGACATTCAGTCGATGACGACGTTCCGAAACAACTCGGCTGAGTTTCTGGAACATATCCGGCAAACCAAGCGCCCTCTTATCCTCACGGTGAATGGTCGCGCGGCCGCAGTGCTACAGGACGCCGAATCATATCAACGCCTGCTCGATATCGCGGCGGAGGCGAGCGCCGCTGAAGGCATTCGCCAGGGATTGGAGGAAGTCGCCGCCGGAAAAGCGCGACCAGCCTCGGAGGTGTTCGCCGAATTCCGCGCGCGCCATGACATTCCGGGTTGAAATCTCGCCACGAGCCGCCCGCGATTTGGACCGGCTTTACCGTTACATCAATGCGATCGATCTTCATCAGGCTCGGGCATGGTTTGAAGGTCTTGAGGCGCTCATCTTGAGCCTAAGCGAAAACCCAGCGCGCGGATCCGTGATCCCCGAGGACGGACGCCTCCGCCACCTTCTTTACGGGAAGCGGCAGATCTATCGGGTCATCTACGCCATCGACGAGGCTAACTCCGTCGTGACTGTGGTTCACATCCGCCACGGCGCGCAGGCGCCGCTGAGTTAAAGCCCTACTTGCTCAACGCCGCCATCGCCCGATCGAGGCCCCTTAACGTCAGCGGGAACATGCGGTCGCCCATCATGGAGCGCAGCAGGCTGAGGGAATCGCCGTAGATCCAGAAGGCTTCCGGCTTGGGGTTGAGCCAGACGGCGTGCGGGAAGGTTTGCAGCAGGCGCTCCATCCACACTTTGCCGCTTTCCTCGTTCCAATGCTCCACGCTGCCGCCGGGATTGAGGATTTCGTAGGGGCTCATGGTGGCGTCGCCCACGATCACCACGCGCCAATCCGGGCCATAGCCGTGGAGCAGGCGCCAGGTGGGAATGGTGGTTTCCGTCCGGCGACGGTTGTCGCGCCACACGCGCTCGTACAGGCAATTGTGGAAGTAGAAGGTCTCCAGATGCTTGAACTCCGCGCGCACGGCGGAAAACAGTTCGGCGGAGGCGCGGATGTGGTCGTCCATCGAGCCGCCGATGTCCAACAGCAGCAGCACCTTCACGGCGTTGCGCCGCTCCGGCCGCATCTGGATGTCCAACAATCCGCCCTTGGCGGCGGTCGA
>JBMLRS010000376.1:0-7947 GCA_049240905.1 Elsteraceae bacterium | reverse complement strand
CATCGCCTCGATCGCGCCGCGCAGCTTCAACGCCAGCACCGGCGCATGCCCATCGGTGGAGATCGCGATCGCGATCGGCGCGCGGTCCACGATCGCCGGTGTGGCGAAATCGGACAGGGCCGGGCGGTCCACTACATTCACCGGCGTTCCCGCCGCTCGCGCCCGCGCCGCCAACGCGCGGTCGGCGTCGATCGCGCCGGTGGCGATGAAGATCAGGCTGGCCGCCGCCAGTTCCGCGTCGTCGGGCGCGCGCGAAAGCAGGCTCACGCCCTGTTCCGTCGCGAAGGCCGCGAGATCGGCGTCGGGCTTTTCGGCGAACAGGAAGAGCCGCGCGGTGGTGCGGGCCAGGAGCCGCAGCTTCTGAAGCGCCTGCGCCCCCGCGCCGATCACCAGGACCGGCTTGTCCGCCACGTCGTAGGACAGCGGAAAAGAAGTGAATTTCAGCATCGCCCGTCGGGAGCCTTCAGCCAGAATCAAATCCAAGCCCGCCAATCCGGCGGGCGATCGCTCTAGAGAAAGGATCTTCTCGAATGACCGCGCAAGTCGTTCGAAACAATAAAAACATTCTCGTTCTTCAGCGTTCATTTCGAAAAATCTTTCGATCGCAGGAATCGTCCGGAAGAGAAAATCTCACTGTGGCGCGCGCCCTGCTCCCTCCGCCAAGATGGCAGGACTCAGAGGAGAAACCGGGATGATCCGCGCGTTGACGACGCCCGACCATGAAGGCTTGGCCGACTTGATGGAGGAGATGCAGGCCCATTATCAGGTTCCCTGTCCGCCGCGCGCGGCGATCCTTTCGGGGCTCGAGCGGCGGCCGGAGGGGACCGAGATCCTGATTGCCGTTGAGGAGCGGGTGGTCGGCTTCGCGTCATACTCCGCGATCTATCCCGGTCCCGGTCTGGTTCCCGGCTATTTCCTGAAGGAGATCTATGTCGCGGCTAGCCACCGCGGGCGGGGGGTCGGCAAGGCGTTGATCATGGAGATGGCGAAGCGGGCGACGGCGCGCGGCTATGGCCGGATCGATTGGACCGCCGACCGCGACGATCCCAAGCTTCTCGACCTCTATCGCGGCCTGGGCGCGGTGGAGCAGCCGAAGAAGGTCTTTTTCCGACTCGCCGGCGACGCGCTGCGCCGGATGGGCCAGGGCTGACGGGGTCGTTTCTTCTTATTTTATAGCGATTGATACAATATAATTCCGCTTCTCGCCGCTCAGGCGGCGGTTTCCTTGCTTTCTTGGCCCAGGGGCTGGCGCGCGGCGCAGGAACGCCCCTATTCCAAGAAACGAATTTGCTATCGAAAGCAGGAAAATGAGCGCGAAGAGACAGCTTCACCTGGGGGCCTTCATGCGCCCGGTCAGCATCCACACCGCGGCTTGGCGCTATCCCGGCGCCTACGCCGACGCGAACTTCAATTTCGGCCATCTGAAGCGCTTCATCCAGAAGCTGGAGGCCGGCAAATTCGACGCCTTCTTCATGGCCGATCATCTGGCCGTGCTGAACATGCCGATCGAGGCGCTGCGCCGCAGCCATACGGTCACCTCGTTCGAGCCCTTCACCTTGCTCTCGGCCCTGGCCGGCGCGACCGAGCATATCGGGCTGGTCGCGACCGCCTCCACCACCTTCGACGCGCCCTACCATATCGCCCGGCGCTTCGCCTCGCTCGATCATATCAGCGGCGGCCGCGCGGGCTGGAACATCGTCACCACCTCCAACCCGGACGCCGCGCTGAATTTCGGCATGGACGAACATATGGAGCATGGCGAGCGCTACGATCGCGCCCGCGAGTTCTATGACGTGGTCACCGGCCTTTGGGACAGCTTCGCCGACGACGCCTTCCTGCGCGATCAGGCGAGCGGCCAGTTCTTCGACCCGTCGCGGATGCATGTGCTCGATCACAAGGGGGAGCATCTGTCGGTGCGCGGTCCGCTGAACATCGCGCGTCCCGTGCAGGGCTGGCCGGTGATCGTCCAGGCCGGCGCCTCGGAGCCTGGCCGTCAATTGGCGGCGGAGACCGCGGAGTTAGTGTTCGCCGCGCACCGCACGCTGGCGGAGGGGCAGGCCTTCTACAAGGACGTGAAGGGGCGGATGGAGCAGATCGGCCGCAATCCCGACCACCTCAAAATCCTTCCGGGCGCGCTGGTCGTGGTCGGCGAGTCGGTCGAGGAGGCGCAGGCCAAGCGCGCCCATCTCGACAGCCTCGTGCATTCCGAAAGCGCCATCGCCGCCCTTTCCATCGCGCTGGGCCACGACGCCTCCGGCTTCGACCCGGACGCGCCCCTGCCCGACATCCCGGAGACCAACGCCAGCAAGAGCGGGCGGGAGCGCGCGATCGCGCTGGCCAAGCGCGAGAACCTGACCGTGCGCCAACTGGCCCAGCGCCTCGGCGGTTATGGCGGCCTATCGATGGTCGGCACGGCCAAGACCATCGCCGACGAAATGGAGCAATGGCTGACCGAGCGCGGCAGCGACGGCTTCAACGTGATGTTCCCGTTCCTGCCGGAAGGGTTGGACGCTTTCGTCGACAAGGTCGTGCCGGAACTCCAGCGGCGCGGGATCTTCCGCGCCGAGTATCAGGGCAAGACCCTGCGCGAAAATCTAGGCCTGCCACGCCCGGCCAATCAGTTCTTCCCGGGATGAGTATCCGTGAACCAATCACCAACACCCCCTCCTCATCCTGAGCTTGTCGAAGGATGAGCAAACTCTTCATCGCCTTCCACTTTCTCGCCCTTCGACAGGCTCAAGGTTAGGGGGTGTTGGTTACGGCGTGCTTTTACTTCACCCCGCCTGGAACAGCTCGATCGGGTTGCCGGACGGATCCTCGCACAGGATCTGCTTGCCGCCCGGTCCGGCCAGGATCTCGTTCCGGAACTTAATTCCCTTGGCCTTCAGATCGGCGACCAGCGCCTCGATGTCGCCGACCTCCAATACGAAGCGGTTCCAGCCGCCGGGGACGGGCTGATCGCCGTTCGGCATCGGCTTGGAGGCGGAGGCGGGGGGGCCCGCCAACCACAGGGTCAGATCGCCGGAAGTCAAGATCGCCATCGCCGGGCCGAATTGCTGCTTCAGCGTGAAGCCGAGCGAGCCCGTGTAGAAGGCGATCGACGCCTCCAGGTCTTTCACCAGATACCGCATCGACGCCATTGAACGGATCCTTCCTGCGGAACCAATAAGCGATGATTTTGATCGGCTTCCCCTTCGGCTTCAAGCAGCGCTACTGGATCGGGGCCAGGGAGCCGCTATAGCGGATCAGCAATCCGGTCCATTCATGGGTGATTTCGATGTGGAAGCAGAAATCGCCGTTGATCTCGCATTCGAAGCTGGCGCCGCTCGGGACCAGGCTGTCCGGCATGGGCAGGCCGAACAGGGTCCAGCGCCTTGGCTGAAACTCCAGCCTGCCGTCCCGCCAGACCAAGGCGACGCCGATCGCGACCACGCCGAAGCGCTCCACCAGCAAGCCGTGAAAGAAGCCGGCGCCGATGCGCAGGCTGCTTGGATAGCGGCGGCCCTGAACCCAGTGCTCCCAAAGCTCGCCATCCTCCTCCAGGCTCATGCGCACGATGATCGGTCGGCGATCTCCCTCTTCGGGCAGGCGCGCCAGCCAGCCAAGCAGACGTGACAGAGGGCCGTCCCCGCGCTCCACCCGCACGAACCCCTCCATCATGCGCGGCGGGGTGTGGGCGTAAAGCAGCGCGTCGGGCAGCAGCTCCCAATCCTGTTTCAGGACGCGCCGCAACAGCGGCGGGCGATTGCTGGCGACGGTCATCCGAGGAAGCGCGCCTCCTGGCCTGGCTCCGGCCGAAAGCAGACCTCCTGGCGGCCGAACAGCCGGAAGCGGTTGCGGGCGACCAACTCATAGAGCGCGTCGCGCCAGCCGAGCGGCAGGATTCGCAGCAGTCGCGCCATCGACCAGGGCCACCCAAGATGAACCGCGACCCGGATCGAGCTTTCGGACCTCACGTAAGCCCGGCCGCCTTCGAGCAAGAGATTGGTCTCGAAATGCGTCGCCTCGAGGCCGTAATGGCGATAGAGCGCCTGGCCCAGCGGGCTCTGGGCCGGGGCCAAGCGGAACAGGCCGGCTTTATCCTGCTTCAGCAGGAACCGCGCGGAGGCCGAACACATCACGCAATGACCGTCGAACAGCATGACCGGCCGATCGTCCGGAAACTCCGGAACTGCGGGATCGGCGCGGTAGCTGTAAAGGGTCATGCCGCCATCAGGTGGTGTAGTCGGCGTTGCAGGTGATGTAGCCGTGGGTCAGGTCGCAAGTGTGCATGGTGAATGTTCCGGCGCCTTTGCCGATCCGCACCAGGATGTCGATCTCCTGGCCCTTCAGATGCGCCTCCATCACCTTCAGGTCATAGCCGGGGATCACCGCGCCGTTGCGGGTCACCTGCTCGCCGCCGATCACGATCTCCAAATCATTCTCCTTGAAGGCGACGCCGGACTTGCCGGCGGCCATGCAGATGCGGCCCCAATTGGGATCGCCGCCGGCGATGGCGGTCTTCACCAGCGGGCTTTCGGCGATCGCGCGGGCGACGGCCTTGGCGTCGGCCTGATTGGCGGCGCCCTCCACCTTCACATGCACCAGCTTGGTCATGCCTTCGCCGTCGCAGGCGACCTGCAGCGCCAGATCCTTCAGCAGATCGTTGAAGGCGGCGCGGAAACTCTCCAGCCGGGGATCCTGGGGGTCGGTGATCTCGGCATGGCCGGCCCCGCCGGTCGCGAAGGCCAGGATCGTGTCGTTGGTGGAGGTGTCGCCGTCCACGGTGATCGCGTTGAAGGAATGGGCGACCGCGTCGACCAGCAGCGCGCGCAGCACGGCGGCGGAGAGCTTCGCGTCGGTCGCGGCGAAGCCCAGCAGGGTCGCCATGTTGGGGGCGATCATGCCCGCGCCCTTGGACATGCCGGCGAGGCGCACGGGCTTGCCGTCGATCGTGGCGTCGCGCGTGGCGCCCTTGGGGAAGGTGTCGGTGGTCATGATGCCGCGCGCCGCGTCATGCCAGCCGTCCGGCTTCACGGACTCGATCAGCCCCGGCAGATGCTTCTCGATCGGGGCCAGCGGCACCTGCTTGCCGATCACGCCGGTCGAGCAGATCCAGATCGCCTCGGGCTCGACGCCCAGCGCCTTGGCGGCGGCGACGGCGGTCGCCTTGGAGACGCGGTCGCCTTCCTCGCCGGTGAAGGCGTTGGCGACGCCGCTGTTGATCACCAGCGCCCGGCCCACGCCATGCGGCGCAATCGAGCGGCACCATTTCACCGGCGCCGCCTGCACCTGGCCCTGGGTGAACACGCCGGCGGCCTTGGTGCCCTCGGGAAACACGACGACCGTCAGATCCACCTTGCCGCTCGGCTTGATCCCGCTGGCGACCGATCCCAGGCGCACGCCCGAAATCGGCGCGATCTGCGGAAAGGCGGCCGGGGCGAGGGGCGAGACGGGAACATCCATGATGCGAACTCCTTGGCGGGCGTCATCGGCTTGAACGGGCTAGCCTGACCCCGATCGCATACTCCACCGCCGCCCCGCCTTGCAATCGCGGCCTGCTTCGGTGGGGCGTACCTTTTACTGTCATGAATTTTTGCTTCCCAGAGGCCGGAAACGATGGCAACACACCACTCATCTGCGGGATTCCCGCGCATGCTCCCCGGCCTGTGCCTGCCTTGCCCGATTTTTTCCCCTTCGTCAGACCGATCCTGCATCGGCTTGATCCCGAAACGGCGCATAATCTGACGCTCCAAGCGTTGGAGCGCGGCCTTGCGCCTGCGCAGCCGGCGGTGAACGATCCTGTGCTGGCGACCAGCCTGATGGGTCGCCGCCTCGCGCATCCCCTGGGCTTGGCCGCCGGATTCGACAAGCAGGCGCGGGTCTTCCGCCCGATGTTCCGGCAGGGTTTCGCCATGGTCGAGGTCGGCGGGATCACGCCGCGCCCGCAGGCGGGCAATCCGCGGCCTCGGCTGTTCCGGCTCAGCGCCGACCGCGCGGTGATCAACCGTATGGGCTTCAACAATGTCGGGCTGGAGGCGGCGATCGCGCAGGTCGCCAACCACGGCCCGCTGCCGGGGCCCTTGGGCGTCAACCTCGCCTCCAACAGCGACAGCGCCGATCCAGCGCAGGATTTCGAGACGCTGGTGCGCGGCCTCGCCCCGCATGTCGATTATCTGGTGGTCGACGTCTCCTGCCCGAACACCGCCAACGGCAAGGTATTCCAGAACCCGGACAAGCTGGCCCCGCTGCTGGTTCGCCTGACGCAGGCGCGCGACGAAGTCGCGGCCAAAGCCCCGCCGCAGATCTGGCTGAAGATCGCGCCCGACCTGACCGAGACGGAGCTGGCTGAGATCTGCGCGGTCGCGCTGTCCGGTCAGGCCCAAGGGCAGGTCCAGGGGATGATCGTCAGCAACACCACGATCGAGCGGCCGGCCGGTCTCCTGTCCCCCGAGAAGGGGGAGCGCGGCGGGCTCAGCGGCGCGCCTCTGTTCGGCCCGGCGACCGAGCGGTTGGCCAGCGTGCGGCGTCTGACCAAGGGCGAAATGCCGTTGATCGGCGTCGGCGGGATCTTCTCCGGCGCGGACGCCTACGCGAAGATCCGCGCGGGCGCCTCCGGCCTGCAGCTTTACACCGCGATGGTCTATGAAGGCCCGGCGGTGGTGACCAGAATCAAACGGAGTTTGGCCGACTTGCTGCGCCGGGATGGCTTTGCGTCGGTGGACTCGGCGGTCGGTGCGGACGTGCCGATCGAAACTGCGCCCCTTTTACGAACGGCATGACAGATGGCGACGATGCGTGACGAAGCGGTGACCGGTAAATCGACGGGCGGCGATCCCTCGCCGACCCCTGGCTCCCAGGACCGCGGCGCCTGGGGCGTGTTCCTTTCCAGCTGGTGGCGCGCGCCGCGCGCCGTCGCCTCGATCGCGCCCAGCAGCATGCAACTGGCCATGGCCGTGGCGGAGATGGTCGGCCCGGCCCAGCCAGGCGACGATCGCTGGGTGGTGGAGCTGGGCGGCGGCACCGGCGCGGTGACCCGCGGCCTGGTCGCGGCCAAGCTGCCTTTGGAGCGGCTGCTGGTGATCGAGCGCGACCCGGACCTGTTCCGCTATCTGCGCGCGGCGGTGCCGGGCCCGGTGCTGGTCCAGGGCGACGCGCTGGAGCTGACCAAGCTGCTGGCCAGCTATCAGATTCAAAACGGCGGCGCCCGCACCGTGGTCTGCGGCTTGCCGATGCTGGGCATGAAGCATGATTTCGTCGACCCGATCATGGAGCAGGCGAAAGCGGCTCTGGGTAAGGATGGAATTTTCCTGCAATATACCTACAGCCTGTTTTCGCCCATCGATTGGAAGCGCTACGGCATGAAGCCGGTGCGCACGAAGCGGGTGCTGTGGAACATTCCGCCGGCGGCGGTCTGGGCCTATAAGTTCGACTGATCTTTAACGGAAAGGCGCTGGAATGAGGCGGTGGCTGCGGAAGATTTTCCTGCTTTCCTGCCTCCTTCTGCCGGCCGCGCCTGCGCGGGCTGAGACCGTCGATCTTCTGCTCGCGATCGCGGTGGACGTCTCCCGCTCCGTGGACGCGGTGCGCGCCGCCATGCAGCGCGACGGCTACATGAACGCGCTGCGCAACCCGGCCGTGGTGCGGGCGGCGACCTCCGGGCAGCATGGCGCGATCGCCGTGGTCTATTTCGAGTGGGCGGGGGAGCAGCTTCAGCGGACCGTCGTCCCCTGGACCGTGATCCGCAGCCAGGCGGACGCCGACGCCTTCACGGACGAGCTGGCCAAGAATCCCCCGGTCTCCTGGAGCCGCACCTCGATTTCCGGCGCGATCGACTACGCCGTCGGCCTTTTCGAGGCCTCGCCGCACAAGGCGCCGCGCCGCGTGCTGGACGTGTCGGGCGACGGCTCCAACAATCACGGCCGCTCGGTGACGGCCGCGCGCGACGAGGCGGTCGCCAAAGGGATC
>JBMLRS010000375.1:0-6500 GCA_049240905.1 Elsteraceae bacterium | reverse complement strand
ACGATGTCGACCATCAGCACGGGAACGCCAGCGCGAGCCCAATAAGCGCCGAGCACGCCGCCGATCGCGCCGGCGCCCCAGATCAGGATCGGTTGGGCCGGGCTCACCGGACGAGCCCGAGGTGATGCAGCTCGTGATGAGTGGCGACGGTCATCTCGCCTGTGGTGGTGATCCAGCCGCGATACATGCCAAGCGTGTTGAAGGGCGCGGTCGGGTTGCCGGTCGGCCCCAACGCGACCAGACCGGCGCCGATGCCATAGCCGCCCAGCGTGTCGCGCACCAGGTCGGCGGAGGCCGGCTCCAGCGCCTGCCCGCCGTAGGAAATGCGCGCGGCGAGGTCATAGGCTGCGACCCGGCGGATGAAGATCTCGCCCTGCCCGGTGCAGGAGACCGCAACCACGCCGTCCTTGGCGTAGGTGCCAGCCCCGATGATCGGGCTGTCGCCGATCCGGCCCGCGGGCTTGTTGTTGTAGCCGCCCGTGGAGGTGCCGGCGGCCAGATGGCCCTTCGCGTCGCGCGCGACCGCGCCGACCGTGCCATGCTTCTCCGCCTCGGACGCGTTGGCGAGCGTGCCGCGCAGGGCGCGCTCCTTCAGGCTGGCCAGCGCGTCCAGCCGGCGCTGGGTGGTGAAGTAATCCGGCGCGACCATCGCCAGCCCATGTTTTTCCGCGAACCCGTCGGCGGCGGGACCGGCGAGCAGCACGAGGCTCTCGCTGTCCATCACCGCGCGCGCGGCCAGGATCGGGTTGCGCACCCGCCGCACGGCGCACACGGCGCCGGCGGCGAGGGAGCTTCCATCCATGATCGAGGCGTCGAGCTCATGCTCCGAATCTTCGGTGAGCGCGGCGCCGTAGCCGGCGTTGAAATGCCAGCTGTCCTCCAGAACCATGATCGTCGCCTGGACTGCGTCGACGGCCGGACCACCGGCCTTCAACACCTTCCAGCCCGCGCGCAGAGCGTCGGCCATATGCGACCGACTCTCCGCCCACTCCGCCTCCGTCATGAGGCTGCGGTCCAAGGTTCCGCAGCCGCCATGCAGCCCAAGCGCGATCCCGTCCATGCTACTTGGCCGGCTTGATGTTCATGGCCAGCGTGTCTTCGTCCACGCGAGCCTTGATCACGACCTTGTCCTTGGCCATCGCCCAGGCCGAGCCGACCGAGACGATCGGCAGACGCGGACGATCGGTCGCCACCAGGGCGTTGGCGTCCTCCAGGAACTTGCGGCGCTTGGCGTCGTCCATCTCGATGGCGGCGTCCTGCAGCAGCTTGTCCATCACCGGGTTCACGTAGCCCAGCACGTTGAACGCGCCCATCCTGCGCTCCTTGTCGTTGGAGTGCGCGATCGAGGAGAGCGTGTAATGCGCTTCTCCGGTCAGCGTGCCCCAACCGGACATGGCGGCGGAGAACTCGCCGCGGGTGCGGGCCGGGAAGAACACGGCGGCCGGCTGGGCGTTCGCCTGGGCGTCGATGCCGATGCCCGCCCACATCTGGGCGATCGAGACGCCGACGTCCTTGTCGCCCGGGAGACGATCCTGGGTGAAGGAGAACTGCATCTTGAAGCCGTTCGGGTAGCCGGCGTCGGCCAGCAGCTTCCTGGCCGCGGCCGGGTCATATTTGCGCGGCGGCAGGGCCTTGTTGTAGCCGAAGATCGACGGGGTCACGAGCTGGTTGACCGGGGTGCCCAGCCCTTCCATCGCCACTTCGCCCAGCGCCTTGCGGTCGATCGCGAGGTCCATCGCCTCCCGCACGCGCGGGTCCTGGAACGGGTTCTTGGCCAGCGGGGAGCCGTCCTTGGCGCTGACGTTGAGCGCCTTGTCGCGCATGTCCAACTCGACGTTGAACACATAGACCGTGTCGATGGTCTGGACGTTGATCTTCGCGTCGCGCTTCAAGGTCGCCAGATCGGTCGCCGGGACGCGGGTGATCAGGTCAAGCTGACCCGCCTTCAATTGCGCCACGCGCGCGGCGTCGTTCGGGATCTCCTTGCGGACATGGCGGGCCCAGGGCTCCTTCGGACCCCAATAGCCGTCGAACCGGTCGACCACGAAATCGCCCTTCGGCGACCAGGAGACATATTTGTAGGGACCCGTGCCGACGGCGGCCTTGCCGGTGTTGAAGGCCTCGTTCGCGCTCTCCTTGGTCAGACCGGCGGCGGCCTTGTGGGAGACGATGAAGAGGCGGATGAAATCATTCGGCAGCACCGGAGCCGGACCGTCGGTGACGATGTGGATGGTGTGCGGATCGATGATCTTCGTCTCCTTCACCCGGCGCACGTAGATGGTGGTCGGGTTCGGGCCGGAGACGGTCGGGATGCGCTCGATCGAAAACTTCACGTCCTCGGCGGTGAAGTCGGAGCCGTCATGGAACTTCACGCCCTTGCGCAGCTTGAACTCCCAGGTCGTCTCGTTCAGCGGCTTCCAGCTTTCCGCCAGACGCGGCTCGATCTCCAGCCCGTCGCCGGACCAGGTGAGCGTGTCGAACACATGCTTGAGCGCTTCGGCGTGCGTGCCCGAAGCGGTGAAGTGCGGGTCGATCGAGTCAGGACCGCCGCGCACGCCAATGGTGAGCGTCTGCGCGGAAGCCGCTGAGACCAGCGCGGTGGCGCACAACAGACCGAGAGCGAAAGAGCGCATCATGATACCTCCAAATTGTTTCGGAGCGGCTATCGCTCCCTTCGCAAGATGTCATTGAATGCCGGGATCTGCGAAACAGTCAATTCCTTGTGGAACCATTTTTCTGCGTTATGATCGGATTCCAGGAAAGGATGGTTCGATTTGGCACTAACTGCGGAAGTCGCCGAGATCGGTTTGGGGGCGGAGATGCTGGCGCGCCAGCGGCTCGACGCCTTCACGCATGCTCGCCTGTGGCGGAATCCCTGCGGTTTCGCCGCGCGATTCAATTATCTGGGCCTGCGCTACAACACGCCGCTCTATGGCTGGGTTGAGGAGCGCTTCGGCCTCAGCCGCGCGGAATTCGTGGTGATCTACAGCCTCGCCATGATGGACGGCGTGACCGCCAGCGAAATCGCCGCCTCGACCGCCTTCCCGAAGAACACCTTAAGCCGCGCGGTCAACCGGATCGCCGATCTCGGCCTGATCCAACGCAGCGCGGACGAAGCCGACCGCCGGCAGCAGATCCTGACCCTCACCCCCGCAGGACGCGCGCTCTATGAGGAAGCTCTGCCGCGCTTCGTCGCGCTGGAGGAGGAGATGCTGGCGCCCTTGACGCTGGTTGAGCGCGAAACGCTCTCCGCCCTGATGGCGAAGGTCGTCCTGGCCATGTTCGACGATTCCGCCGAACCCACTGAACCCGAACGGAGCTGAAAGAATGCGCATCGCCGACATGAACTGGATGCAGGTCGAGGAGCATGTGAAACGCGACGACCGCGCCGTGCTGCCCGTGGGTTCGACCGAGCAGCACGCGCATCTCAGCCTCTGCGTCGACGCGATCCTGTCCGAACGCGTGTCGATCGAAGCGGCCGAGCCGCTGGGCGTGCCGGTCTACCCGGTGCAGAGCTACGGCTTCACGCCGAATTTCGTCGATTATCCGGGCACAGTGACGCTGAAGCTCTCGACGCTGTGCGCGCTCTACATCGACATCCTCGACAGCATGGTGCGCACCGGCTTCAAGCGCATCGTCATCGTCAATGGCCATGGCGGCAACGGCCCGGCGCACGGCGCGATCCTTGAATGGTTCGATCGCAACCGCGGGGTCCAGGTGAAATGGCACAATTGGTGGAACGCGCCGAAGACCTGGGCCGCCGTGAAGGCGATCGACCCGGTCGCTTCGCACGCCTCCTGGATGGAGAACTTCCCCTGGACCCGTGTGCCCGGCGTCGTCCAGCCGAAGGGCCAGAAGCCGATGGTCGATTTCAACAAGCTCGGCCGGGTCGATCCAGGCGCGCGCAAGCAGCTGCTGGGCGACGGTAACTACGGCGGCGTTTACGAACATCCCGACGAGGAAGTGCTGAAGATGTGGCGGGTCGCGGTCGAGGAGACGCGCGAGCTGATCGCGGGCGACTGGGATTGATTTTGATGCTCGCCGCTTCTCCCCTCACCCTGAGCACAGGCGATTCGCACAGCGAAACGCCGACGTCGAAGGGTCGCGCCACCTCGCTGGCGCCGGCCACATCCCGCGCCCTTCGACGTCGGCGTTTCCCTTCGGGAATCGCCTTTGCTCAGGGTGAGGCGGGGCTTCGGAAAGATGTCGAAGCGGCATGATCGCCTTCATTATTCAGCGCCTGATGCAGGCTTTTCTGGTCATGATGGCGATCTCCGTCTTGGTGTTCGTCGGCGTGTTCGCGATCGGCAACCCGATCGACGTGCTGATTTCACCTGATGTGACCCAGCAGATCCGCGAAGCCACCATCAAGGCCTACGGGTTCGATCAGCCGCTCTGGCGCCAGTATCTGGCCTTTCTTGAGCGTCTGGCGTCGGGGGATTTCGGCCGCTCCTTCGTGTTCAACATGCCCGTGCTGACGCTGATCTCCTCGCGCCTGCCGGCGACCTTGGAGATCACCCTGGCGGCGGTGATCGGCGCCACCATCATCGGCGTGCCCCTGGGAATGTACGCCGGCTACGCGCCGGACAGCCCGGTCTCCAAGACCATCATGGCGGTTTCGGTTCTGGGCTTCTCCGTGCCGACCTTCTGGATCGGGCTGCTGCTGATCTTCGGCTTCGCTGTGAATCTCGGCTGGCTGCCGGCCGGCGGCCGCGGCGAGACGGCGGCGCTGTTTGGCGTCCAGTGGAGCTTCCTGACCTGGAACGGCCTCACCCATATGCTGCTGCCGTCGCTGAACCTTGCGCTGTTCAAGCTGGCGCTGATGATCCGCCTGTCGCGCGCGGGAACCCGCGAAGTGATGCTGACCGACGCGGTGCGCTTCGCCCGCGCCGCCGGCGAAAGCGAATGGACCATCCTCAGCCGCCATGTGCTGCGGCTGATCGCGATCCCGCTGGTCACCGTGTTCGGGTTGGAGTTCGCCTCCACCCTCGCCTTCGCCGTGGTGACGGAGACGATCTTCTCCTGGCCTGGCGTCGGCAAGCTGATCATTGACTCGATCTCCAGCCTCGATCGCCCCGTCATGGTGGCCTACCTCATGCTGGTCGCGCTGCTGTTCATTCTGATTAACCTGACCGTCGACATCGCCTATGTCGCGCTCGACCCGCGCCTGCGCGCCCGGAAAACATCATGAGCGCCGCTCCCGTCGTCAGCCCCACCCGTCTGTTCATGGCGGAGTTCGCCCGCAGCCGGGTCTCCATGGCGGCGCTGGCCGTGCTGGCCGTGATCGTCCTCTTGGCGCTGCTCGCCCCAGTGATCACGCCGCAAAACCCCTATGACCTCGCGACGCTTGTGCTGACCGACGCGCGGCGCGCCCCCGGTTATGTCGGAAGCAAAGGCTTCACCCATTGGCTGGGCACGGACGCGCAAGGGCGCGACCTGCTCTCCGCGATCCTGTATGGCCTGCGAATTTCCCTCCAGGTCGGGTTGATGGCCGGCGCGATCGCCTTCTCGCTGGGCGCGGCGCTGGGCACGCTGGCGGGCTTCGTCGGCGGTTGGGTCGAGACCGTGATCATGCGGATCGTCGATCTGCAGCTTTCCTTCCCGGCGATCCTGCTGGCGCTGGTGCTCTCCGCCATGTTGGGCCAAGGCAAATGGCAGCTGATCGCGGCTCTCGTGACCGCGCAATACGCCTACTTCGCCCGCACCGCCCATGGGGCTGCGACCGCCGAACGCTCGAAGGACTATGTCGAGGCGGCGCTCTCCACCCCGCTCAGCTCCGCGCGCGTCGCCTTCCGCCATGTGCTGCCGAACTGCCTGCCGCCGCTGATCGTGGTGGCGACGGTGCAGGTCGCCAACTCGATCGCGCTGGAAGCGACTTTGTCCTTCCTGGGCTTGGGCTTACCGGTTTCGGAGCCGTCCCTGGGCATGCTGATCGCGAACGGCTTCCAATACATGCTGTCCGGCCGCTACTGGATCTCGATCTATCCGGGCGTCGCGCTGATCGTGCTGATCGTCGCGATCAATCTGGTCGGCGATCAGATCCGCGACCAGCTGAACCCAAGGCTGAAGCGATGAGCGCGCCCTTGCTCCCGCCTTTGCTGGAGGTCCGCGATCTTCAGACGCAGTTCCCCAGCCGCGGCGGAATCGCCAAAGCCGTGGACGGCGTCTCGTTCGATGTGAAGGCCGGTGAGATCGTCGGGCTGGTCGGTGAATCCGGCTCCGGCAAAAGCGTGACCGGCTACTCCATCCTGGGCCTGATCGACCAGCCCGGCCGCATCGCCGGCGGCTCCGTGAAATTCGACGGGCAGGAGCTGATCGGCATGAGCCGCAGCGGGCTCAGAACCCTGCGCGGTCGCCGGATCGCGATGGTGTTCCAGGATCCGATGAGCACGCTGAACCCGGTGCTGAGCGTTTTCGACCAGATGAAACTGGCGATGCAGGCCCATGGCCGGCCAAACCTTGAGGAAATGCGCGCGCGCGGAACCGCCGCCCTGGCCAAG
>JBMLRS010000374.1:0-1667 GCA_049240905.1 Elsteraceae bacterium | reverse complement strand
GCCGCCGATCTGCGCGACATCGTCTCTCTGTCCGGCAGCATGAAGGCGCGTCGCGCCGAAGTGCGCAGCCAGGCCCCGCTCGCCGGCAAGACCTTGGCGATGATCTTCGAGCGTCCCTCCACCCGCACCCGCGTCTCTTTCGAAGTGGCGATGCGCCAGCTCGGCGGCGACGTGGTGGTGCTGCGTCCGGAAGAGATGCAGCTAAAGCGCGGCGAGACCGTGGCGGACACCGCGCGCGTGCTGTCGCGCTACGTCGACGCGATCATGATCCGCACCGGCGCGGACAATAAGCTGCGCGAGCTGGCGCGCCACGCCACCGTGCCCGTGATCAACGGTCTGACCGATCACAGCCATCCCTGCCAGGTGATGGCGGACGTGATGACCTATGAGGAGCATCGCGGGCCGATCGCCGGCCGCACCGTCGCCTGGTCCGGCGACGGCAACAATGTCTGCACCTCCTGGATCCACGCGGCGCAGCGTTTCGGCTGCACGCTGAAGATCGCGGCGCCCCCGCCGCTTGCGCCCAAGCCGGAGATGATGGCCTGGGCCAAGGCGAACGGCGCGCAGATCCTTCTGACGGAGGAGCCCGGCGAGGCCGTGCGCGACGCCGATCTCGTGATCACCGACACCTGGGTGTCGATGGGCGACGAGAACGCCAACCGCCACAATCTGCTGCGCCCCTATCAGGTCGATTCCGCCCTGATGGCGAAGGCCAAGGGCGACGCCCTGTTCATGCACTGCCTGCCCGCCCATCGCGGGGAGGAAGTCACGGCCGAGGTCCTGGACGGGCCGCAATCCGTGGCGTTGGACGAGGCGGAGAACCGACTGCATGTGCAGAAGGGCATCCTCGCCTGGTGTATGGCCTAGTGGCGGCTTCCGAGTCTGGTTCCCTGGAGGCGACGGGCGGGCGGGCGATCCGCCTTCCCGCCGGCCCCGACGACGTCGTGCAGCCCTTCCGCATCGAGCGGTCGGGCCTGCGCGGCCGTCTGGTCCGCCTCGGCCCCGCGATCAACAAGATACTGAACCAGCACGGCGCCTATCCGCCCGCCGTCCGACAGATCGTCGGCGAGGCGATCGCGCTGGCCGCGGCATTGGCCCGCGCGCTGAAATTCGAAGGCGTGCTGACCGTGCAGATCAAAGGCGACGGCCCGATCCGCACGCTGGTGGCGGACGTGACCTCAGCGGGCGACATGCGCGGTTACGCCTCCTTCGACGCCGACCGCCTGCCCGCCGCCCCGGTGTTCGGCGCGGCCGCGCAGATCCGCGACCTGTTCGGCAAGGGTTATCTGGCGATCACCGTCGATCAGGGCGCCGACACCGAGCGTTACCAAGGCATCGTCGAGCTGACCGGCCGCACGCTGGGCGAGGCGGCCGGCTTCTATTTCGTGCAGTCCGAGCAGCTGCGCACCAGCCTGAAGCTCGCCTGCGCCGAGTCCAACGGCGTCTGGCGCGCCGGCGCGCTCATGCTCCAACGCGTGCCGGAGGAAGGCGGGATCGCCTCCGAAATCGATCTCGACGAGGAGGACGAGGACTGGACCCGCGCCCGTCTGCTGATGGAGACCGCGCGCGGCCGCGAGATCCTGGATCCTGAGATCTCCGGCGACGATCTCCTTTACCGGCTGTTCCATGAGGACGGCGCGCGCGTCTACGCGCCGCAGAAGCTCGCG
>JBMLRS010000373.1:0-1956 GCA_049240905.1 Elsteraceae bacterium | reverse complement strand
CTTAGCTCAGGGGTAGAGCAACCGCCTTGTAAGCGGTAGGTCGTCGGTTCAAATCCGACAGTCGGCACCACCTCCTTCAGGAATGGCCATTCCCATGTCGAGTCGGACCATCGCGCTGGACGATCGCCTCTATTCCTATCTGCTGGAGGTCACCGTGCCGGAGAGCGCGACCCAGAGGCAGTTGCGGGCGACGACCCAGGCCATGACCCAGGGCGGGATGCAGATCAGCCCAGAGCAAGGCCGCTTCATGGCGTTCCTGGTCGGCGCGCTGGGCGTGCGCCGCGCGCTGGAGATCGGCACCTTCACGGGATATAGCGCGCTCTGCGTCGCGCAGGCTCTCCCGGCCGACGGCAAGCTGATCTGCTGCGACGTCAGCGCGGAATGGACCGCGGTCGGACAGCAGGCGTGGCGCGAGGCCGGAGTCGCGGATCGCGTCGAACTGCATGTCGGCCCGGCGCTCGACACGCTCGCAACCCTGCGCGGCCAAGGGCTTGAGGGCCAGTTCGACTTCGCCTTCATCGACGCCGACAAGCCGAACTACGACGCCTATTACGAACATTGCCTGGTTCTTGTGCGTCAGGGCGGGATCATCGCGGTCGACAATGTTTTGTGGAGCGGCGCGGTGGCCGATCCGGCCAATCAATCGGAAAGCACGATGGCGCTCAAAGCCCTGAACAAGAAGATCTTTTCGGATCCTCGGGTGGACGCCGTCATGCTGCCGATCGGCGACGGGTTGACCCTCGCCCGCGTGCTTTAAGTCAGTTTCGCGAAACAAATCGGCCAGAACGCTTGCGGGCGTCCGACCCGTCGGCTATAGACCTCCGCGTCGGCGGAGTGTAGCTCAGCCTGGTAGAGCACTGTCTTCGGGAGGCAGGGGCCGGAGGTTCGAATCCTCTCACTCCGACCACTAAACTCACTTAAATTCCTGCGTTTATCAGCCGCTTGACCGGCTGGCGTTCTCGCGTGCGGCGGTTTAGCGTCGGTCGCCGTCCCTCGAACGCCAGCGAACCCGCCTTTGCCTCACTTCCGCCCCCTTCCCGTCCCCAGCGAGCGCCGACCATGAGGATCGCGTTCCTGGACCCGATCGGCTGGGATTACGATCCGCTGACGCCGCTGGTCCGACCGCTGGGCGGCACGCAGTCCGCCGTGGCTTATTTGGCGGCGGCGCTCGCGCGGCGGGGGCATGATGTCACGCTGTTGAACGGCGCCAAGGCGCCGCGACGGGTCGAGGGGGTGACGGTCGCCCCGGCGGAGGGCGCGCCGCTCGCGCAACTGGCCGGGTTCGACGCGGCGATCCTGGTCAGCGGCCTGCCCCTGGAGCCGCTGCAATCGCTCTGGCCGCTGGCGCAGGCCGGAACCCCGCTGCTGCTCTGGCTCCATTCCAACGCCTCGACCGACGCCGCACGCTATCTGACCGACCGTCGCGTGCTGGCGAGCTACGATCGGATCATCGGCGTCAGCCGCTGGCAGATCGGGGCGCTCAACCGCGAACTCGGCGTCCCGCTTGAGCGCATGCAGGCGATCGGCAACGCGGTCGCGCCGCCGTTCGAGGCGCTGCTGAGCGCGCCGCCGGATCAGCCGCGTTCGCCCCATCCGACGCTCGCCTATTCCGTCACGCCGTTTCGCGGGCTCGATCTGCTGCTGGAGGCTTGGCCCCTGATTCTGCGGGCGGTTCCGACCGCGCGGCTGAAGGTCTATTCCAGCCTCGCCATGTATCAAGTGGCGGAGGCGGAGGATCCCTATCGAGAGATTTACGAGATCTGCCGCGCGAGCCCCGGCGTCGACTATGTCGGGGCGCTGTCGCAGACCGATCTGGCCGCGGCGCTGTCGCAGGCTTGGCTGTTCGCCTATCCCTCAACCTATCAGGAGACCTTCTGCATTGGCTTGATCGAGGCGATGGCCGCCGGCTGCCACGCCGTGACCACCGATCTCGCCGCCTTGCCGGAGACCGCGATG
>JBMLRS010000372.1:0-1812 GCA_049240905.1 Elsteraceae bacterium | reverse complement strand
GTGGCGCTGACCTCCTATTTCGGCTTCGCCAAGCTGCTCGGCGTCAATATCGGGGCCGGCCTGATCGAGAAGCTGCTGGGGGGCTGATCGCATGGACGTGCTGAGCCAATTGGCGGCCGGCTTCGCCGTCGCGTTGACGCCGATGAATCTGTTCTGGTGTCTGCTCGGCACGACCCTGGGAACGGCGATCGGCGTGCTGCCGGGCCTGGGGCCGGCGCTGACGATCGCGCTGCTGCTGCCGATCACCTACAAGGTCGACCCCACTTCGGCGTTCATCCTGTTCTCCGGCATCTATTACGGCGCGATGTATGGCGGCTCGACCACCTCGATCCTGCTGAACACGCCCGGCGAAAGCGCGACCATCGTCACCGCGCTGGAAGGCAACCGCATGGCGCGGTCGGGCCGGGCGGGCGCGGCGCTGGCGACCTCGGCGATCGGCTCCTTCGTGGCTGGGACCATCGGCACCTTGGGCGTGACGTTCCTGGCCCCGGTGGTGGTCGCCTTCGCGTTGAAGTTCGGGCCGGCGGAATATTTTTCGCTGATGGTGCTGGCCTTCGTGACGGTCTCGGCGGTGCTCGGCTCCTCCGCGGTGCGGGGGCTGGCGGCGCTGTTCCTGGGCTTCTATCTGGGCATGATCGGGATCGATCTGCAGACCGGCCAGCCGCGCTTCACCTTCGGGCTGACCGAATTGCTGGACGGCATCAACGTGATCGTGGTGGCGGTCGGCCTGTTCGCGGTGGGCGAGACGCTCTACGTCGCGGCGCGCCGCCACGCCGGCAAGGACGAAGTGATCCCGCTCAAGGGTTCGCTCTACATGACCAAGGCGGAATGGGGGCGCTCCTGGAAGCCCTGGCTGCGCGGCACCGCCCTGGGCTTCCCGATCGGCGCGATGCCGGCCGGCGGAGCCGAGATCCCGACCTTCATGTCCTACGCGATCGAAAAGCGCCTCTCAAAGAATCCCGAGGAGTTCGGCACGACCGGCGCGATCGAAGGGGTGGCGGGGCCGGAAGCGGCCAACAACGCCTCCGCCGCCGGAGTTCTGGTGCCGATGCTGGCGCTGGGTCTGCCGACCTCGGCCACTGCCGCGATCATGCTGTCGGCGTTCCAGAGCTATGGCATCAATCCCGGCCCGCTGCTGTTCCAGAACCAGCCCATGCTGGTCTGGGGTCTGATCGCCAGCCTCTATATCGCGAACGTGCTTCTGGTGGTGCTGAACCTGCCGCTGATCGGGCTGTGGGTGCGGATCCTGAAAGTGCCGGCCCCGCTGCTCTACGCCGGCATTCTGGTGTTCGCGACGATCGGCACCTACGGCATCTCGCAATCGGTGATCGACCTGGTGTTTCTCTACATCCTGGGCGGGATCGGCTTCCTGATGCGCCGGTTCGACTTCCCGACCGCGCCGGTGATCATCGGGATGATCCTGGGCCCCTTGGCGGAGACCGAGTTCCGCCGGGCGATGACGATCTCCAACGGCGACTGGACGGTGCTGGTCACTCAGCCTCTGTCCGCCACTTTGCTGGCGATCTCCGCGGCCCTGCTCGCCGCGCCTTACGCGATCAGAGCCTGGCGGCGCGCGCGCGCCTGATCCTGGGCCGGACGTCTCGATCAGGCCAGCGCGGCCCGCAAGCGGGGCGTGGCGTAATCCAGGAACGCGCGCAGCTTCAGCGGGATCAGGCGCTGGTCGGCGTAGACCAGATTGACCGGCATGGGCGGCGGCTCGAAGTCCTCCAGCAGGGTCACGAGCGCGCCTGACCTCACCCCGGCGGCGGCCTGATAGGACAGCACGCGGGTGATTCCGAAGCCGCTGGCGGC